>DASXJM010000629.1:0-4817 GCA_036497405.1 Streptosporangiaceae bacterium
GGGACGGGGCGGAGTGGCTACTCGGTCTTGTTGAACTCCATGATGGCCACGGTGACCATGATCAGGCCCATCAGGGCCACGATGCCCAGGGACAGGCCCAGGGGCACGGTCCAGCCGCCCCAGGACACACCGGGGGCCAGCTTGTGCAGCGCCGCCGGGCTGATGTTCAGGTGGTTGAACACGGCCCGGCGCATGGGGTCGACGATGTAAGTGAGCGGGTCGACGCGGGTGAGCACGGTGAGCCAGGCGGGCAGGCCGGACAGCGGGTACAGCGCGCCGGACAAGAAGAACAGCGGCATGACCAGCATCTGGGTCAGGGCCATGAACGCCTGGAACTGCTTGATGCGGGCCGCCATCATGACCCCGAACGCGGTCAGCGTGAACGACAGCAGCAGCAGTTCGCCGATCAGGGTCAGGATCAGCACCGGGTTGTAGGGAACGCCGGCCAGCCCGGCCAGGGCCAGCACGATGATGCCCTGGAAGGTGGCCACGGTGGCCCCGCCCAGGCACTTGCCGAGGACGATGGCGCCCCGGTTGACCGGGGCCACCAGCATCTCGCGCAGGAAGCCGAACTCCCGGTCCCAGACGATCGAGCCCGCCGAGAAGATCGCGGTGAACAGCACGCCCATCGCGACCACGCCCGGATAGATGAACGTGCGGAAGCTGACGCCGGGCGGCAGGCCGTGGCCGGCCAGGGCGCCCAGCCCGCTGCCCAGGACGAACAGGAACAGGACGGGCTGGATCAGCGACGTGACCGCGCGCAGGCGGTCGGTGCGGAACCTGATCCACTCGCGGCGCCAAACGATGCCGGCCGCGCGCAGGTCCTGGCGCAGGCCCCGCTCGGGCACGGCGACCCGGATGAGGCTGGAGAGGTCCACCTCGGCGGGGGCGGCCGGTTCGGTGGTGGTCGGGGCAGCCATCGATCATCGCCTCCCGGCGCGGAAACGCTGGACCATGGCCCGGTTGGCGTCACCGGCGCTGGCCTCGGTGTCACGGATGGTACGGCCGGTGTAGGACATGAACACGTCGTCCAGCGAGGGCCGGGCCACGCTGACCGAGCGGATGGCCACGCCCAGCTCGGCGAACAGCCGGGGCACGAACTGCTCCCCCGACTCCACCGAGAACGTGACCAGCCCGTCGTGGACCCCGGCCTCCAGGCCGAACCGGTCGGCCAGGGCGGTGATGGCGGCCTGGTCGTCGCTGGTGCTGATCTGCACCCGGTCCTTGCCCACGCTGGCCTTGAGCGCCTCGGGAGTGTCGATGGCCACGATCCGGCCCTGGTCGATGATGGCGATCCGGTCGCAGTGCTCGGCCTCGTCCATGTAGTGCGTGGTGAGGAAGATCGTGATGTCCTCGCGCTGCTTGAGCTCGTTGATGTACTGCCAGATCGACGACCGGGTCTGCGGGTCCAGGCCCACGGTCGGCTCGTCCAGGAACAGGACGTGCGGGGCGTGCAGCAGGCCGCGCGCGATCTCCAGCCGGCGCTGCATGCCACCCGAGTACGTCCGGACCAGGCTCATCCGCCGGTCCCACAGCCCCACCATCTCCAGCACCTGCCGCATCCGGGGCGCGACCGCGGCCTTGGGCACGCCGTACAGGTCGGCGTGAAAGCGCAGGTTCTGCTCGGCGGTCAGGTAGGTGTCCAGCGTGGTGTCCTGAAAAACCAGGCCGATGTTGCGGCGGACGGTGTCCCGCTCGCGGACCACGTCGTGGCCGGCCACCGCGGCCCGGCCGGACGTCGGTTTCACCAGCGTGCACAAGATGCTGATGGTGGTGGACTTACCGGCGCCGTTGGGTCCGAGAAAGCCGAACGTCTCCCCCGCCGCAACCTCGAAGCCGATCCCCCGGACCGCCTCGATGTCGCCGTACTTCTTGATCAGGTTATCGACCTGGATCGCCGCGCCGCGCGGGCCGCTGGCGGGCTCGGTGCCGGTCTCCGCTCCGGTCTGTATGGCCACTCAAGTGCCTCCCTCTGCGGACTCAGGTTGAGCCTAACGTCGCCGCGCCCCGTACCCGGCCGGGTACGGGCCGCGGTGGCGGACCTTCACTGCTCCGGGGACTCGGAGCTGGTGTTCTCGTCCTCGTCGTCGTCAGCGGCGAGGATGCGGTACAGCGACCGCCGGGTGTCGGTCAGGACCTGGCCGGCCTGCTTCACCTGAGCGGCCGACCCGGCCTGGCTGACCTGCGAAACGGCCATCAGGACGGAACGGATCAGCTGGCGCAGCTGCACCTCGCCGTCGTCGACACTGCCGGTCACCGCGTCCCAGGACGCGGCCAGCTCGTCGGCGTGCGACTCGGTGTAGGACCGGCCGTCCTCGGTCAGCGCGAACGCCTTGCGGCCGCTCTCACCGGTCTCGGGCTGAATCAGCCCCTCATCCTCGAGTTGCTGCAGCGCGGGGTAGACCGAACCCGGGCTGGGCCGCCACACCCCATCGGTGCGCTCGCTGATCTCCTGGATGATCTGGTAGCCGTTGCGCGGACCCTCGGCCAGCAGGGACAGGGCCGCCGCGCGGACGTCCCCCCGCCGGACCCGCGGGCCGCGTCCGCGGCCGCCGCCGAACGGGCCCCCGAAGCCGCCCGGACCGCCGCGCATGAAGTCAGGCGGTGGGCCTGCCCAGCCGCCGCGTCGTGGGCCACGTCCGCGGCCACCTCGTGGGCCGCCTCGGCGGCCCCACATTTCCTCGTGCAACTGGTTCTCCTTGTTCGTGTATCTGCATGGGCGCCAGACAGGAGGACCCTCGATGGGCACCCGGGTATACACCCCGCCGGGTGACCATCTAGATATCCTCGTTACTGTCTAGCTAGCTCGACGATATATCGACGAACTTCTTTACGCAAGTCCGGAGCCCGAAAAATCTGTGGGTGAACCAGGCCCGGTGCGGCAGGATCGGCGCCATGACCGAGATCACTGATGTTGTTAGCGCCTTTGCTTACGGCGACTCGCTGCTGGCCGGGGCGCGGGTGCGGCTGCGCGGGGTCCGCGAGGACGAGGTGGCCACGCTGGCCCGATGGGAGATGGACCCGGGGCCCTCGGTCACGCTGAACGACCGGGTGGCCCCGCAGTCCGAGGCCGCGGCCAAGGAGATGATCGCCAAGTGGAGCGCCAACGAGGGTGACACCCTCGGCTTCGCGGTCGAGACGCTGGCTGACCCGGCCGTGCTGGTCGGGCACATCAGCGTGTTCAGCATCCAGGCCAAGAACCGCAACGCCATGATCGGCATCGCGATCGGGCGGGAGCACATCGGCCGCGGCTACGGCACCGACGCCATGCGGGTCATCGTCGGTTACGGGTTCCGCGAGCTGGGCCTGCACCGGATCGGGCTCAGCGTGTCCGAGTTCAACCAGGCCGGGATCCGCGCCTACGAGAAGGCCGGGTTCACCGTGGAGGGACGGCGGCGCGAGTCCGTCATGCACGACGGCCGCTGGTACGACAACGTGCTGATGTCCATCCTGGATTACGAGTGGGCGGCCCGGCGGGATCGAAGTGCGGGAGGATCGAGGGCATGACCGAACTCAGCGATGCTGTCACCGCCTTCGCCTACGGCGACTCGATCCTGGTCGGTGAGCGGGTCGGGTTGCGGGGGGTGCTGGATGACGACCTGGCCACGCTGGCCCGGTGGGACCTGGATCCGGGCCGGCTGACCACCCTGGCCGACCGGGTCGCCCCGCAGTCCGAGGCGGCGGCGCGAGAGCGTATCGCCCGGCGGTGCGCGAACGAGGGCGACGGCCTCGGCTTCGCCATCGAGAAGCGCGACGGCGCGGCCGAGCTGATCGGCATGATCAGCCTGGCCGGCATGGGGCCCAAGAGCCGGTGTGCCACCCTCGGCATCGCCCTGGGCCGCGACTTCCTCGGCCGCGGCTACGGCAGCGACGCGATGCGGGTCATCGTGGACTACGGGTTCCGGGAGCTGGGCCTGCACCGCATCCAGCTCGGGGTGACGCCGTTCAACCCGGCCGGGATCCGCGCCTACGAGAAGGCCGGGTTCACCGAGGAAGGCCGGCTGCGCGAGTCCGTCATGCACGACGGCCGCTGGTACGACGAGATCCTGATGTCGATCCTGGACCACGAGTGGGCCGCCCGCCGGGATCAGCGGGGCGCCGGGACCTCGACCGGAAGCTCGTAGACGCGCCGGATGCTGGAGCCCAGGCGGGCCAGGTCGGCCCCGTAGACGTGCATGGAGACGGCGATGCCGTCACCGCAGTTGCGGACCCGGTGGATGTCGCCGGGCGGGGCGAAGCCCGCCACCGGGCCGGGCTGGTTCTCGCGCCGGGTCGTGGTGACCAGCGAGCGCTGGTCCGGGCTGAGGGTGAAGATCTCTTCGTACTCGATGCCTTGCAGGACACCGGTGACGCACCAGGAGATGTGGTCGTGGACCGGGGTCACCTGGCCGGGACGCCAGACCATGACCGCGATCGAGAACGAGCCGTCCGGCTCCACGTGCACCGGGTGGGTCTGGTACCTGACCGGATCGCCGTCCAGCTGGCTGGGGGTCAGCAGCTGAGCGGGGTCGGGCAGGTGGCCGGCCAGCGCCTTGGCCACCCGGGCCGACACGCCGGTGGCGGGGCCGCCCGCCTGGACCGCGGTCCGCACGGCGGACGTGAGAGTGGCCGGACAGGTCGGACGAACGGTGGTGGTGGGCACGGGTCACACCTCCTGGCAGCGGCAGCTAGCTATTACCTTCTGGATACCCGGGTCCCACCCATAGCACTAATGCCAAGATCGTCAGCTATCCATAGGTATGGCTGATGGGTGGGGGCCGCGGTGGCGGCTCGCGCATGCCGTCAGTCGGTGACGGTGGTGTAGGCCACGACGCCGC
>DASXJM010000630.1:0-2498 GCA_036497405.1 Streptosporangiaceae bacterium
GCGCGGCCGTGCTGGTGCTGACCGGCGCGGGCGACCGGGCCTTCTGCGCGGGCGGCGACCTCAAGGAGATGGCCGAGACCTCGCTGGAGATCCCGCCCCCGGACTTCCTGCCCCAGTTCGGGCGCAACATCGAGGTGGCCAAGCCCACCATCGCCGCCGTCAATGGGGTCGCCTACGCGGGCGGCTTCCTGCTCGCCCAGCAGTGTGACCTGTGCGTGGCCGCCCAGTCGGCCCGGTTCGCGGTCAGCGAGGTCAAGGTCGGCCGCGGCTCCCCGTGGGCGGCCCCGCTGCCGCTGCTGATCCCGCCCCGGGCCGCCATGGAGATCCTGCTCACCGGGGACCCGGTGTCCGCGCCCCGGGCCTACGAACTGGGCCTGGTCAACCAGGTCGTGCCCGACGCCGGCCTGCCGTCGGCCGCGCAGGCCCTGGCCGAGCGGATCGCCGCCAACGCGCCCCTGTCGGTCCGGGCCGCCAAGCAGACCGTGTACCTGACCGCCGAACACGGCCTGAGCCGGGCCTACGAAGAAGCCGACCGGATCTGGGCCCCGGTCTACCGCAGCGCCGACGCACAGGAGGGCCCGGCCGCCTTCCGCGACAAGCGGCGCCCGGTCTGGACCGGCCGCTGATGCCCGCCGACCTGAAGCCGCTGCTGGCCGACCTGGCCGCCGAATCGGCCGACGTCACCGCCCTGCTGGCCCGGCTCGCCCCGGCCGACTGGACCCGGCCCACCCCGGCCGCCGGCTGGTCCGTCACCGACCAGGTCACGCACCTGGCCTACTTCGACGATGTCACCCTGCTGTCCCTTACCGACCCGGACCGGTTCCGGGCCGAGGCCCAGACCCTGGCCGCCGACGGCGACGACTACCCGGACCGGGTCGCCGCCGCGCACCGCCACCTGGACGGGGCCACCGTGGCCACCTGGTTCGGCACCGCCCGGGAGGCGCTGCTGGACGGCTACGCCCGCTGCGATCCGGCCGCCCGGCTGCCCTGGTTCGGGCCCGACATGGGGGTGGCCTCCTCGGTCACCGCGCGGCTGATGGAAACCTGGGCCCACGCCCAGGACATCGCCGACACCCTCGGCGTGGACCGGCCCGTCACGGCGCGGCTGCGGCACGTGGCCCACATCGGCATCCAGGCCCTCCCGTACACCTACCTGGTCAACGGCCAGACCGTGCCCGAACGCCCCATCCGCGTCGAGCTCACCGCCCCCGACGGCGACGTATGGACCTGGGGCCCGGCCGGCGCCACCGACCGCGTGGCCGGCACCGCCCTGGACTTCTGCCTGGCCGTCACCCAGCGCCGCCACCTGTCCGACACCCGCCTGGTCATCGCGGGCCCCGCCGCCAACCTGTGGATGGCCATCGCCCAGGCCTTCGCAGGCCCCGCTGGCCCCGGCCGCCCACCCCGCGAAGCCCCCGCCCGCCCCGCCCGCGAACCCCGCGCCGAAAAGGCCCCCCAATGACCACACCAACCACTCCCACCGCACCGCGCCGTCCGGTACGCATCGGCAACTCGTCCGGCTTCTACGGCGACCGGGCCGCCGCTGCCCGGGAGATGGTCGAAGGCGGCCCGATCGACGTCCTGACCGGCGACTACCTGGCCGAGCTGACCATGCTGATCCTGTGGAAAGCCCAGCAGAAGGACCCGTCAGCCGGGTACGCGCGCTCGGTCCTGGGCCAGCTGGAGCAGGTGCTCGGCACCTGCCTGGACCGCGGCATCAAGATCGTCAACAACGCGGGCGGGCTCAACCCGGCCGGCCTGGCCGCCCAGCTGGCCACGCTGGCCGAGCGGCTCGGCCTGCACCCGAAGATCGCCTACGTGACCGGCGACGACCTGCTGCCGCGGCTGGACGAGCTGACCGCGGCCGGGCACCCCCTGGCCCACCTGGACACCGGCCTGCCGCTGACCCAGGCCCCGGGTAAGCCGGTCACGGCCAACGCCTACCTGGGCGGCTGGGGCATCACCCACGCCCTGCAGGCCGGCGCCGACATCGTGGTCTGCCCCCGGGTCACCGACGCCTCGCTGGTCACCGGGCCGGCCGCCTGGTGGCACGGCTGGCGCGCCGACGACCTCGACGCCCTGGCCGGCGCCGTGCTGGCCGGGCACGTCATCGAGTGCGGGCCCCAGGCCACCGGAGGCAACTACTCGTTCCTGGACGAGATCCGCGACCGCCGCTACCCGGGCTTCCCCATCGCCGAAGTCGGCGCCGACGGCTCCAGCGTGATCACCAAGCACGCGGACACCGGCGGCCTGGTCTCGGTGGGCACCGTCACCGCCCAGCTGCTGTACGAGATCGCCGAGCCGGCCTACGCCAACCCCGACGTGGTCGCCCACTTCGACACGGTCACGCTGACCCTGGACGGCCCGGACCGGGTCCGGCTGTCCGGCACCCGGGGGAGCCCGCCGCCGGCCACGGCCAAGGTGGCCATGAACTTCCTGGGCGGCTACCGCAACACGATGACCCTGGTCCTGACCGGCCTGGACATCGAGGAGAAGGC
>DASXJM010000631.1:0-5365 GCA_036497405.1 Streptosporangiaceae bacterium
CCGGGCCAGCAGGGTGTCGGCGAAGTCCGGGGCCGCCCCGGCCGGGACCAGGGTCCGGCACTCCGGTGGTACCAGGTAGAGCCCGGAGGCCCACGGGTCCATGTCGGCCGCCAGCAGCTCCACCGACGGCTCGGCCCGCAGCGACTTCATGGCCGCGATGGCGGCCGGGCCGCCGGCCCCGGTGATCAGGATCCGCAGCTTCTTGGTGTTCTGGGCCTCGGTCTGGGTCTCGGTCTCGGTCTCGGTCGTGGTGGTCTGGGCTGCTTTCGTCATCGTGGCCCCCCGGCGCTGGCCAGCTGGCTGGCCCCGTGACCGGCCGGCCCGCCGGCCCGGTCCCGGATCGTCTCGAACGGTTCGGCGTACTGGCCCGCGCAGTACCGCGACCAGTACCGGGCCGTGGCCGAGATCAGGTCCGGTTCCAGGTAGTCGCGCACCCCGGTCTGGGACCCGAACGTGTCGATGGCCTTGAGCTTGCGCTCGACGTGCTCGTCGATGGGCACGAAGTGCGTGGGCCGGAACTCCACCGTGGCCGACGGCGACTGGTAGCAGTAGACCCGGCCGACCCGGCGGCAGGCGACCATGGCCGCCCGGTGCACGTTGCGGTGGTCCTGGTGCACGTCGTGCACGGAGTGGGCGTAGACCACGGTCGGCTGGAGTTCGGCGATGACCCGGTCGATGCAGCCGATGGTCGGGTCGCCCTCCGGGATGCGGGTGTCGTCCAGGTCCTTCAGGAACAGCCGGGCCCCGATCACCTCGGCCGCTTCCTGCGACTCCTGGGCCCGCATGAGCTGGTCGCCGCCGCGCGACCCGCGGGACAGGGTCACGATGGCGACCCGGTCGCCCGCGGCCCGGTGCGCGATCAGCGTCCCGGCCGCCCCGATCTCCACGTCATCGGGGTGGGCCCCGATGGCCAGCACGGTCTCGGTGCTGGCTTCCCGGGCCGCCCGCGCCGCCGCGATCAGCTCGTCGGCCTTGGCCACCAGGTGCTCGGCGGTGATCGGCTTCTCCAGGAACTCCGCCGCCGCGCTGCGCAGCGCGCTGACCGCGTAGTCCACGGTGGCGTGGCCGGTGAGCACGGCCACCGGCAGGTTGGGCCTTCGCTGACGGACGCGTTGCAGCAGTTCCAGGCCGGTCATGCCCGGCATCTCGATATCGGTGATGAGCAGGTCCCAGTCCTGCTCGTCGACCCGCCGCAGCGCGGCGGCCGGATCAAGCTCGTGCGTCACCTCGTAGCCGCCGCGCGAGCGCAGCACCCGGCTCAGAAAGCCGCCCAGCGCCGGGTCATCGTCGATCACCAGAATCCGCCCTCGCGGACCCCCAGGTTGACTGGCTCCCATACGGCCCCCCGGCCAGATCGCGCACTATCAAAACTCTAAGTAGTGGTGCGACCACTAAGTGTCTATTCGCCAAGATAGCAGCGGTGTGCTCGACCCTCTACCAACCAAAGTCCCGACCATGGCGCAGGCCCGGGCTTCCGCGCGACGCGGCCTCTTCCGTCCCCACCCCTCCGAGCCCCGCCCCTCCGAGCCCCACGCCTTCGACCCCCGCCCCTCCGAGCCCCACGCCTCTCACATGCCACAACATTCACACCCGCCCCACTCCGCCTGGTTTGTGTGCAAAAAGTGTCGTCCCAGCGACACTTTTTGCACACAAACCGCGGGCCTGGCCCCGCCCCTCCGGTCAGAGGCCGGCGGTGCCGTCGAGGGCTTCGCGGAGGAGGTCGGCCTGGCCGTTGTGGCGGGCGTACTCCTCGACCAGGTGCTGCCACATCCAGCGGACCGAGGTGGGCTGGTCCCGGAACACGATCGTGTCGTCCAGGGCCAGGTCATCCAGAGCCGCGTCGACCGGCGCGAACTCGGCCCGGTAGAGCTCGTAGTCCTGCTCGGCCCGGGCCGCGTCGGCTTCCTGGAAGTCAGCGTCGGGCAGGTCCGCGCGGTAGTAGAGGTCGGGGATGGGCTCATGGTGGAAGTACTGCCGCACCCAGCCGCGTTCGGTGTCGGCCAGGTGCCGGACCAGGCCCAGCAGCGACAGGCTCGACGGCGGCACCGACCGCGTGGCCAGTTGCCCGGCGTCGAGGCCGGCACACTTACGGAGCAGGGTGGCCCGGTGCCAGCGGAGCCAGTCGTGCAGCATCTCCCGCTCGGATTCGTTCCGGCGCCCCGGATAGTCCTCGGACCGCTCGACCTCAGGGGCAACCCAGCTCACGGCGGCAGACTAGAACGTGGCCCGCCCCGGCGCCAGCAATTTCCCGCCGGCCGCCCTCTTCTCCACCTCGCTCGCCCTGGCCATTCCAAACTCCCGGCCACGCCGCGCTCCCAGCCACCCCGGACCCCTGCGGCTCCCGGCCCAACGCATGTTCGCAATGGGCCATTACTAACACCCGGGTGTTAGTAATGGCCCATTACGCACCTGGCTCCGGGGCTCCGGGGCTCCGGGGCCCCGAAGCGCGCGGGTTCAGCCGGGGGTGATGATGACCTTGAGGGCCTCGTTGGCGGCGGCGTTGCCGAACACGTCGTAGGCCTCGTTGATCTGGCTGAACGTGAAGCGGTGGGTGCCCATCTTCTCGGACGGGATGCGGCCGCTGGCCACCATCGTGAGCAGGATCGGGATCGACACCGTGTCGACCAGGCCCATGGTCAGGGTGACGTTCTGGATCCACATTTCCTGCAGCGGCAGCTCGACCGGGGCCCCGTGCACGCCGATGTTGGCGATGTGCCCGCCCGGCCGCACCAGCGAGGCCGTGGTCTGCAGCGTCTCCGGGAAGCCGACTGCCTCGATGGCCACGTCCACGCCGAGGCCGTCGGTCAGCTCCAGCACCCGTTCGCGGGTACCGGGGCCGGCCTCGACGATGTCGGTGGCGCCGAACTCCAGCGCGGTGCTCAGCCGGAACTTGTTGGTGTCGATGGCGATGACCTTGGAGGCGCCCCACAGCCCGGTGGTCTGGATGGCGGACAGGCCGACCGCGCCCGCCCCGACCACGGCCACGGTGTCGCCCGGCCGGACCTGCCCGGCCAGCACGCCGACTTCGTACCCGGTCGGCAGCGAGTCGGCCAGGAAGATGGCCTGGTCGTCGGTCACGTTCTCCGGCACCGTGTACAGCGAGGTGTCGGCGAACGGGACCCGGACCGACTCGGCCTGGGTGCCGTCGATCAGGTGGCCGAAGATCCAGCCGATCCCGCCCACGGTCTGGCAGTGCGACGGCATGCCGCGCTGGCAGTAGGCGCAGCGCCCGCACTTGGTGATGGCCGGCACCAGCACCCGGTCGCCGACGGCGAAGCTCTTGACGCCGTCGCCGACCGCGGTGACCGTGCCCACGGCCTCGTGCCCGAGGACCCGGCCCTCGGTCACGGCGGGCACGTCACCGTGCAGGATGTGCAGGTCAGTGCCGCAGATGGTGGTGGTGTCGACCCGCACCACGGCGTCCGTGGGGTCCTGGATGGTGGGGTCGGGGACGTCCCGCCATTCCTTCTTCGCCGGTCCCTGATAAACCAGTGCCTTCATGCCGCCTCCATTGGCTACAGCCCGGCGCGGTAACGCCCAGCGCCGGTAACGCTAGGCATGGTTATCAAAGAGTGCTGTTTCATAATGAAACGTCGTATACAGAAGCTTCCGGAAATATAAAGGTGGGCGCGGCGGCCTGCCGCTGCCGCGCCCACCAATTCCGGTCCTTCCCTGCGGGTTACCAGCCCACGGCGACCACCATGTACTGGGGGTTGCTGACCGAGATGTCCGAGGACTGCCCGGCGTCGTCGTCGTAGGGGAACCCGTACTGCAGCCCGTTGATCGCGTTCTGGTGCCAGAATTGGGCGTAGTAGTTGGCCGGGGCCGCCTGGTAGAAGTTGGCCGGGTTGGACTGGCTGGCGGCCGGCAACTGGGCCACGTGCCGGTTCAGGCCCGCGCACAGGGTCGGGTTGGCCGAGAGCGTCCCGCCGCAGCCGAAGATCTGCGCGGTGGAGTCGCTGCTGTCGCCGTTGGCGGCGGCGTAGCTGGTCATGTAGTTCGCGTACTGGCCGCCGGTCTGGAACGCGGTGTCGTTCCCGGGCGACGGGATGCCGTAGGGCGCGTTGTCGGTGGCCAGTTCCTTGAATTCGGTCGGCACCGCGTTCTGGAACCGGGTGAAGGTCGCGCTCCGGCTTTCCTGGAAGGTCGCGTAATTCTCGCCGACCTCCTGGTTGGAGCCGTCCTTCCCGTGCAGCAGCAGGGCCAGTTTGAGCCCGAACCGGTCCACTCGGGTGGTGTCCACGTTGATTGAGGACGTGCCGACGGTGAATTCGATGAAGTCGTAATAGGGGGCGTTGGGGGAGCCGAGGTAGAAGTACATCCGCCCGGCGGAATTGGCCGGCATGTCGATGTACGGCTGCTGCGCGATCGACTCTTCCTGGCCGTTGAAGCTCCAGTAGACCTGGCTGTCCGGGTACTGGCCGTTGGTCTGGTTGACGATGGAGACCTCGAGCACCTTGGTCGCGGCCGGGATGGCGCTGGTGTTGCCCCAGAACGACGCGGGCGGCTCACCGGTGCCGGTGCCCCCACCGCCGCCGCCCCCGCCGCCGGACGTGCCGCCGGTGGTGGTGTAGACGCCGAACTCCCACAGCGAGTAGCCGTACGCGGTGGCCCGGGTCGTGCCGTACATCCGGACGTAGCGGCCGGTGCCGTTGACGCTCAGGGTCTGGGTGCCGCCGGTGCCGCTGGTGGTGGAGTAGATCGTGGTCCAGTTGCTGCCGTCGGCCGAGGCCTGAATTTGGAACGCGCTGGCGTAGGCCGCCTCCCAGTCTAGGGTCACCTCGCAGATGGTCTGGGACGCGCCCAGGTCAACTTCAAGCCACTGCGGGTCGCTGAACGCGCTGGACCAGCGGGTGCTGGTGTTGCCGTCGACCGCGTCCGACGCCGGGTAGGCCGCGCTCTCGGTGGACGACGAGGTGGCCGGGTGGTTCAGGGCCGCGTCGGTCGTGTTGCAGGTGGTGCTGGTGCTGCCGGAGGTCCCGTAGACCTGGAGCTCGTACAGGCTGTAGCCGTACGGGGTGCCGCGGGCCGTGCCGTACATCCGGACGTAGCGGCCGGTCCCGGTGACGTTGAGGGTCTGGGTGCCGCCGGTGCCGCTGGTGGTGGAGTAGATCGTGGTCCAGTTGCTGTTGTCGGCCGAGGTCTGGATCTGGAACGCCTTGCCGTAGGCGGCCTCCCACTGCAGGGTCACCTGGGAGATGGTGGCGCTGGCGCCCAGGTCAACCTCGAGCCACTGCGGGTCGCTGAACGCGCTGGACCAGCGGGTGCTGGTGTTCCCGTCGACCGCGGCCGAGGCCGGGAACGAGGAGTTCTCCACCGAGGAGGCGGTGGCCGTCTTGCCCTGGGAGAGCAGGGTCGCGCTGGC
>DASXJM010000632.1:0-2346 GCA_036497405.1 Streptosporangiaceae bacterium
GTCCTGGACGACGGCCTCATCGACCACCTCGACACCGGCCGGCTGGCCACCACCCTGGCCGCCAAGGCCACCGGCGCCGCCCACCTGCACGACCTCACCACCGGCCACGACCTCGACGCGTTCGTCCTGTTCTCGTCCACAGCGGACACCTTTGGGAGCGCCGGCCAGGGCAACTACGCCGCCGCCAACGCCTACCTCGACGCGCTCGCCGCCGATCGCGCGGCCCAAGGACTGCCGGTGACGTCGGTGGCCTGGGGGCCCTGGGCAGGTGACGGGCTGTCCCAGGTGAACGAGACGGTCCGCCAGCGGATGAGCCGCGGGCCACTGTCGCTGATGGACCCGGATGCGGCCGTTCAGGCCCTCGCCCAGGCCATCGACCACGGCGACACCACCGTGGCCATCATGGACATCAACTGGGCCAACCTCACGGCCACCCCCGGCGCCACCGCGATTCCCCTCCTGCGCGACCTGCCCGAAGCCAGCCGCCCAGAAGATCCTCGCGATGACGCCACCGCGAGCGGCCAGCCCGAGGCCGACCTGGGCCGCCGGCTGGCGGGACTGACTCCGGGCGAGCAGAGCCGCACGCTCACGACCTTGGTCCGGGCGGAGGCCGCCATCGTGCTCGGCCATCCCAGCCCCGACCTGATCGAACCGGACCGGGCCTTCAGCGAGCTGGGCTTCGACTCGCTGACCTCGCTCGAACTCCGCCAGCGGCTCTCGGCCGCCACCGGCCTGCCGCTCCCGGCCACGCTGCTGTTCGACTTCCCGAGCCCGCTGGTCCTGGCGGCCCACCTGGAGACGGAACTGCTAGGGACGGTCAGCGGAGCCGCCGCGGTGCCGGTGGCGGCCGCGGACGACGGGGAGCCGATCGCGATCGTCGCGATGAGCTGCCGCTACGCCGGCGGTGTGGGCAACCCGGAAGAGTTCTGGGAGCTGCTCGCGTCCGGCCGTGACGGTATCTCGAACTTCCCGGCCGACCGGGGCTGGGACCTCGACGAACTGTACGATCCCGATCCCAGCCAGGCGGGCACCTCGTACGTGCGGGCCGGTGGCTTCGTGCCCGAGGCGGCCGACTTCGACGCGGGATTTTTCGGAATCTCCCCACGTGAAGCGCTGGCGATGGATCCGCAGCAGCGGTTGCTGCTGGAGGTGTCCTGGGAAACCCTCGAACGGGCGGGCATCGACCCGCGGTCCCTGCGGGGAACCCCGACCGGCGTTTACGCGGGAACCAACGGCCAGGATTACGCCGCCCTGGTCATGCAGGCCGGGCAAGGGCTGGAAGGCCACCTGCTGACCGGGAACTCGACCAGCGTGCTCTCCGGCCGGGTCTCCTACGTCCTGGGGTTCGAGGGCCCGGCCGTGTCGGTGGACACCGCCTGCTCGTCGTCCCTGGTGGCGCTGCACCTGGCCTGCCAGGCCCTGCGCACCGGGGAATGCAGCCTCGCCCTGGCCGGAGGCGTGTCGGTGATGTCGACCCCGATGGCGTTCACCGAATTTTCCCGGCAGCAGGGGCTGTCGGCCGATGGCCGGTGCAAGGCGTTCTCGGCCGCGGCGGACGGGACGGGCTGGGCTGAGGGCGTGGGGATGCTGCTGGTGGAGCGGCTGTCGGAGGCGCAGCGAAACGGGCATCCGGTACTGGCGGTGATCAAGGGTTCCGCGGTCAACCAGGACGGCGCCTCCAACGGTCTGACCGCCCCGAACGGACCGTCCCAGCAGCGGGTCATCCGGGCCGCGCTGGCCCAGGCCGGGCTCACCGCGGCCGACGTGGACGTGGTCGAGGCGCACGGAACCGGAACAGTGCTGGGCGATCCGATCGAGGCCCAGGCGGTTCTGGCCACCTACGGGCAGGACCGGGCGGAGGACCGGCCGGTGTGGCTGGGGTCGGTCAAGTCGAACATCGGCCATTCACAGGCCGCCGCGGGGGTGGCCGGAGTCATCAAGACGGTGCTGACGCTCCAGCACGGGCTGCTGCCGCGGACCTTGCACGTGGGTGAGCCGTCACCGCACGTGGACTGGTCAGCGGGAGCCGTCCGGCTGCTGACCGAGCCGGTGCCGTGGCCCGCGAACGGTCATCCCCGCCGGGCCGGGGTCTCGTCGTTCGGTTTCAGCGGCACCAACGCGCACGTGATCGTTGAGAACGCCCCGGCCGAAGAGACACCGGAAGCGCTGGCGCCCCAGGCCGGGACGGGTGGCGCGGGCGAGTCCGGGCCGGGTGGCGACGGGCTGGTGCCAGGGTCGGGGCTGGGGGTGTGGCTGGTGTCGGGCCGGTCGGCGTCGGCGCTGGCGGCGCAGGCGGCCCGGCTGGGGTTGTTCGTAGGGGCGCGTCCGGGGCTGGATTCCGCTGAT
>DASXJM010000633.1:0-3560 GCA_036497405.1 Streptosporangiaceae bacterium
CCCGGCCCAGCCGGCTCAGGCGCGGCGAACGGAGTCGCTGAGCTGGCCCTTGGTCGACCGGACCTCGCACACCACCGTCCGCTGGCCCGACTCCCAGGCCTGCTGGCCGGGGAAGACGTAGGACTGGGTCAGGTTCGAATCGGCCAGCTGGGGGTTCAGGTAGCTGGTCAGCCGCGTCGCGCACCCGGCCCCGGCCTGCTGCCGGACGGCGGCGGCGCCCGGCCAGGCCCCGGTCAGCTGGAACGTCCCGAACACCTCAGCGTCGTGGGGCTTGGTGCACGAGACCACGTCGGCCTTGGTCCCGCTCGACGTCTGGTCGATGCAGTCACCCACCCGCAGGCTGAACACGGCCGCCTGGTGGTACTTGACCGTGGTCTTGCTGTGGAAGCCGTGGGTCAGCAGGGCCGCGACCCCCGCCCCCGCCGCGACCAGGACCAGGATCACCAGCACGACCAGGCTGGGCGTGACCCACCGGCGATGCCGCGGTGGCGGCACGGTCTCCGGCTGAACGGCCCCAGGATCTGTCGGCGTGTGTGCGTCTCGTGCCGGTGAGGACATTCAGCGCCCCGTATCTCGTGCTTGCCCGCTCGTGATCTCGTGCCTGCCCGCTCGTGGCGCGGCAGATCCGCGTCCGACACCGGCAGTTTCAATACTCAACGATCTTCGCGGTCCGTATGTACCCAGCCGAACGGATTTTTCTCACGGTCAATCCAAAAGAAAGACCAGGCCGGAGCGAGCGGTAGCCTGGCCCGGTGCGGCTCACTTTGTTCTGGGAGAGGATGAACGCGCAGTTCGGCGAGGCGTACGCGCACAGCGTCGCCAAGGACTACGTCCTGGCCGGACTGGGCGGCCGGACCATCGACCGTGCCCTCGCCGATGGCGAGGACGTGAAGAAGGTCTGGCGCGCCGTCTGCGACTCCTTCAACGTGTCAGACTCCCTGCGCTGACCCGGCTCTGAGCCCTCCGGCGCAAAATCGGCGTGTCGGGTATCGATCGAACATAGGTTCGCCTACAGTAAGCCGCGTGCGCGGTGTGGGCCCGGAGGTCCAGCAAGACGGCACCGAACGGCAGCACTGAATGGGCGCACCGGAAATGTCAGTGGTCCCGCATAGCGTCGGGCACCGACACCGCAGGCAGATGCCGGCGGCTGAGATAGCTAACGAACCCGACAGGGAGTTCCCATGGCAGCGAACAGCAGCAGGCCGACGGTTGAGCGCGCCGGCGACCGGGACAAGGCCCTTGAGACCGCGCTCGCCCAGATTGAGCGGCAGTTCGGCAAGGGCTCGGTCATGCGGCTCGGCGCGGACTCGTACGTTCCCGTCGAGATCATTCCCACCGGATCGATCACGCTCGACGTCGCCCTCGGCATCGGCGGCCTGCCGCGTGGGCGCATCGTGGAGATCTACGGCCCGGAGAGCAGCGGTAAGACCACCGTGGCCCTGCACGCGGTGGCCAACGCGCAGAAGGCGGGCGGTATCGCCGCGTTCATCGACGCCGAGCACGCGCTCGACCCCGATTACGCCAAGAAGCTGGGGGTCGACACCGACGCCCTGCTGGTCTCCCAGCCGGACACCGGCGAGCAGGCGCTGGAGATCATGGACATGCTGATCCGGTCCGGCGCCATCGACATCGTCGTGATCGACTCGGTGGCCGCGCTGGTGCCCCGGGCCGAGATCGAGGGCGAGATGGGCGACAGCCATGTCGGCCTCCAGGCCCGCCTCATGTCCCAGGCCCTGCGCAAGATCACCGGCGCGCTGAACCAGGCCAAGACCACCGCGATCTTCACCAACCAGCTCCGCGAGAAGGTTGGTGTGATGTTCGGATCTCCCGAAACGACCAGCGGCGGGAAGGCGCTCAAGTTCTACGCCTCGGTCCGGCTGGACGTGCGCCGCATCGAGACGCTCAAGGACGGCACCGACGCGGTCGGCAACCGGACCCGCGTCAAGGTGGTCAAGAACAAGATGAGCCCGCCGTTCAAGGTGGCCGAGTTCGACATCCTCTACGGCGTCGGTATCAGCCGCGAGGGCAGCCTCATCGACCTCGGCGTGGAGCAGGGCATCGTCCGCAAGGCCGGGGCCTGGTACACCTACGAAGGCGATCAGCTCGGCCAGGGCAAGGAGAACGCCCGCAACTTCCTGAAGGAAAACGCCGACGTGGCCAACGAGATCGAGAGGAAGATCAAGGAGAAGCTCGGGGTGGGTGCGAAGCGGGACGCCGACCCCACCGCGGCGGCTAACGGTGCCAGCGCCAACGGCAGCGCCGCCCCGGCCGCCAACGGGAACGGGAACGGGAACGGGAACGGGACCCCCGTCCCGGTGCCCGCGGCCAAGGCGGCCACAGGTGCGCCGGGCCGGGCCACCGGCCGGGTCCCGAGCGTGACCGCGGGCGCAGGAGTGGGCGGTGGCCAGTAGGCGCCACCGCCGGACCGGCGCCGACCGGTTCTGGTCCGGGTCCCAGACCGGGACCTGGACCGGCCCTGGCTCTGGTCCCGGCCGCCGGACCCCCGGCGGCCGGGATTCCGGCGACCGGGACACCGCCGACGTCTCCGAGCCTCCGGTCCAGCCTGCCTGGTCCGAGCGCTGGCGGGACGACCCGGACCAGAACCAGGATCCGGATCCGGATCAGCTCCTGAACCCGGGGGCCGACGAGGACGACGTGCCCGGCGCTCGCCAGCCCCGGAAGCCGCGCAACCCCGAGGACGCCGCCCGTCAGATCTGCCTCCGGCTCATCACCATCGAGCCGCGGACCCGGGCTCAGCTGGCTCAGGCCATGCAGCGCAAGCAGATCCCGGACCACGTCGCCGAGGGCATCCTGGACCGGTTCACCGAGGTCGGGCTGATCGACGATCAGGCCTTCGCCCGGGCCTGGGTCGAGTCCCGGCATCACAGCCGCGGATTGTCCCGCCGCGCGCTGTCCACCGAGTTGCGCCGCCGCGGCGTGGCCGACGACGACGTGCGGGACGCGGTGGAGACCCTCGACCCCGACCAGGAGGTCGCCACCGCCCGGCAGATCGTGGATCGCAAGCTGCCGTCGACCCGGGGCCAGCCGCCCGATGCGCGGGCCCGGCGGCTGGTCGGCGCGCTGGCCCGCAAGGGGTACGGCCCGGCTCTGGCCTATCGGATCGTCCGTGAGGCCCTGGAGGCGGAGGGCGCCGAGCTGGCCGCTGGGCTCGACGACCCCGAACCGGAGCTCTAAGCCGGTCTACATGGGTAAATGCCGCACTACGGTCTCCGGTGACATACGGCGCGGGGGCGACACCAGTGCCAGGAGCTTGCTCAAAACGTTATCTGCGCTTAACCTGCCGGCAGCGAGGTGTTACTCCGCGCTGCGCGGATGACCATAGAAAAACTTCACAGCCGCCTGGCCGCACCCGCGGCCACACGCCAGCGACCGGTCGGCCACCCCGAGTGGCCCCGGCCCCGGGCATTGAGGCCGCCGCCAGCGGTCTATGCCAGCGACCGTAATTTAGGCCGCCCGCGCCCGCGTGCAGAACCCCTCGCGCCAGGGCATATGCCCTGGTAACGCACCTGCGGTGCCCGGTCACCGGGACCCTATGAGCG
>DASXJM010000634.1:0-3083 GCA_036497405.1 Streptosporangiaceae bacterium
CGGGAGCGGGCGCAGCGCGGCGTCCTGCAGGACCTCGACCCAGATGCCGCCCAGGCCCACCGCCAGCATCAGGCCCCAGGCCGGGTCGCGGACGATCCCGGCGATCAGCTCCACGCCGCCGGTCCGGTACGGCTGGACCAGCACCGGGCCGTCACCGGCGACCGCCCGCACCGCCCGGTAGCCGTCCCGGACCGCGGCCTCGTCGCCCAGGTTGAGCCGGACCCCGCCGGTGTCGCTCTTGTGGGCCAGCCCGGCCGCCTTGACCACCACCGGGTAGCCCAGCTCACCCGCGGCCGCCACCGCTCCGGCTTCGTCGGTCACCGCCCGCGCGGGCACCACCGGCACCCCGCAGCCGGCCAGGAATCCGGCCGCCCGGTCCTCCGCCCACACGCCGCCGGTCACGGGCGGGGACTCGGGCCACAGACCTTCAATATCAATCGATGGAAGGTCTTTGACCTGGCTCTCAGACCGGATCCGGGACCAGCGCGCCGCGGCGCCGATGGCGGTCAGGCCGTGCTCGATGCCGCCCGCCACGTAGGGGTACCCAGTGCCGGCCAGCAGCTTCCGCCCGGCCGGGGTGATGTCGGTCAGCGCGTTGCTGACCACCACCACCGGCCGCGGGGAGGCGGCGATCCGGCGCGCGTTGGCTTCGTACAGCATCCGGGGCAGGGCCGGATCCGGGGGCTCGTCCCGCAGCACGTCGGCCAGCAGCAGTACCACATCAAGGTTGGCGTCGGTGACCACGATCTCCAGCGCCCGGCCCAGCAGGGTCCGGTCAACCACCACGTAGCCGGTCACGTCGAGCGGGTTGGCCACGTCGGCGAACGCGGGCAGCATGGCCTTGAGCGCGGCCGTGGTGGCGGGCGCGAAGGTGGGCAGGTCCAGGCCCTCGTCCTCGGCCCGGTCGGCGATGATCTCGGACGCGCCCCCGGACGGGGTGACCACGCCCAGCCGGTTCCCGGCCAGCGGCCAGGCCCCGTCGGCCACCTCACCCTGGGTCAGCTCAGCCAGCACCCCGGCCGTGATGATCAGGTCCTCCAGCGACCGGACCCGGATCACCCCGAGCCGCCCGAACACCGCCTCGATGACCGCATCGTCGCCGGTCAGCGCGCCGGTGTGGGCCTGCGCGGTGTGCTGGGCGGTGTCGCTCCGGCCGACCTTGAGGGCCACGATCGGCTTGCCCGCGGCCAGCGCCCGCCGGGCCGCGGCCGCGAACTCGGCCGGCTGCCGGACGGACTCCAGGAACAGCGCGATGACCCGGGTGGCCGGGTCGTCGACCAGGTGTTCCACCACGTCGGTGATGGACAGCATGGACTCGTTGCCCATCGACACCAGCAGGCTGATGCCCAGGTTGCGGGCCTGGGCCAGGCTCAGCACCGCGCTGGCCAGGCCGCCGCTCTGCAGCACCACGCCGACCGGGCCGCGCAGCAGCGGCACCGGGATGGGCAGGCCGTAGGGGGTGATCCCGGCGGCGGCGTTGATGTAGCCGTTCCCGTTGGGCCCGAGCACGGTCAGCCCGCGCTGGCGGGCGAAGGCGATGATCTCGGCCTCGCGGCGGGCGCCCTCGGGGCCGGTCTCACCGAACCCGGCGGTCAGGATGACGAACGCCCGGATGCCGGCCTCGGCGCCCTCCCTGAGCACGTCCAGCACGGCCGCGGTCGGCACCATCACGTAGGCCAGGTCGACCGGCCCGGGCAGCTCGGACAGGGACCGGTGCGCCCGCTCCCCGTGCACCACCTCGGTGCGCGGGTTGACCAGGTACACCGGCCCGCCGAACTCGTGCACCCGCAGGTTCAGGTGCGTGTTGACCGACCAGCCGGACTTGTCGGTCGCCCCGACCAGGGCGATGGCCCGGGGGCTGAACAGCTCCCGCAGCCCGCTCACTCCCCGATGCCGCCCAGCCGGACGTGACCCTTGAGCAGGTTGCGGGCGATGGTGCGCCGCTGGATCTCGTCGGTGCCCTCGTAGATGCGCAGCAGCCGCAGCTCGCGGTACCAGCGCTCGACCGGCAGTTCCTTGGTGTAACCCATGCCGCCGTGGATCTGCATGACCCGGTCGACGACCTTGTTGGCCATGACCGCGCCGTCCAGCTTGGCGATGGACGAGGCGTGCCGCCCGTCCATACCCTCCTGCACCCGCCAGGCCGCGTACAGGGTGAGCCACTTGGTCGACTCGATGTCCACCTCGGAGTCCGCGATCTGCCACTGGATGGCCTGGTAATCGGCGATCGGGTGGCCCATCGAGACCCGGATCTTGGCGTAGTCGATGGCCATCTGCAGCAGTCGTTCGGCCGACCCG
The DNA here is from genome assembly GCA_036497405.1 of Streptosporangiaceae bacterium. Lineage (GTDB taxonomy): Bacteria > Actinomycetota > Actinomycetes > Streptosporangiales > Streptosporangiaceae > Bog-532. The sequence continues at coordinate 2,299 of DASXJM010000634.1, forward strand.
ATGGCCCGGGCCGGGATCAGGTACCGGCCCTGCCGGATCCACTGCATGGCCAGCTCGAAGCCCTTGCCCGGCTCGCCCAGCATGGCGCTGGCCGGCACCCGGACGTCCTCGAACACCAGCGCGGCCGGGCCCCATTCGCCCATGGTCGGGATCGGCTCGGATTTCCAGCCCATGTCCCGGTCGACCAGGAAGCAGGTGATGCCGGCGTCCGGCACGACCGCGAACACCATCACGAAGTCGGCCTCGTTGCCGTTGGTGATGAACGTCTTCTCGCCGTTGATGACGTAGTCGCCGCCGTCGGGCCGGGCCGTGGCCCGGATGTTGCGCGCGTCCGAGCCCGCCCCGGGCTCGGTGATCGCGAAGCAGGAGCGCCGCTCGCCCTCGATGGTGGGGATCAGGTAGCGCTGCTTCTGCTCGTCGTTGGCCGCGTACAGGATGTTGTCGGCGTAGCCGCCGAACGCGAACGGCACGAAGCTCCGGCCGGTCTCCATCATCAAGATGGCGGACATGACCGCGCCCAGGTTCATGCCGCCGTACTCCTCGGGCGTGTTCACGCCCCAGAACCCGCTCCGGCGGGCCTTGGCCTGCAGTTCGCGCAGGACGGACCGGTCGAGGCCGGGCCGCCCGGCGCGCTCGTTGCGCAGCACCTCGGGCTCCAGCGGCATGACTTCCTTCTCGATGAAGGACCGCACCGTGTCCCGGATCTGCCGTTCCTCGTCGCTGAGCGAGAAGTCCACCATCTGCGTTGACGACCTTTCCTGTGCACGTCCGGTCCAGCCCGGCCC
>DASXJM010000635.1:0-17410 GCA_036497405.1 Streptosporangiaceae bacterium
GGGTCGCTGGACGGGCAGGCGGATCGGACGCCGGCGCTGGACGTGCGCGAGCTGACCAAGACGTTCGGCGGGGTCCGGGCCGTGCGCAGCGTCAGCTTCAGCGTGCCGGCCGGGTCGCTGACCGCGCTGATCGGGCCCAACGGGGCCGGCAAGTCCACGGTGTTCAACCTGGTCACCAACTTGTACCGGCCCGACAGCGGGGAGGTCGTGCTGGAGGGTAAGGCGATCACGAACGTCCCGCCCGAGCGCATCACCTCGCTGGGGCTGTTCCGCACCTTCCAGACCGCGCGGGTGTTCCCGCAGCTCTCGGTGCTGGACAACGTGCTGGTCGGCGGGTACCGGCTGGGCCGGGCGGGCTACCTGGCCCAGGCCCTGCGGCTGCCGAAGTGCCGCCGGGAGGAGCGCGAACTGGACCAGCGGGCCCGGCACCTGCTGGAGGTGATGGGGCTGGCCGACCGGACCGAGGAACGGGCGGCGGTGCTGCCGCTGGCCGCGCAGAAGTACCTGGAGCTGGCCCGGTCGCTGATGGCCCGGCCCAGCGTGGTGCTGTTCGACGAGCCGGGCGCGGGCATGAACGACGCGGAAACCGCCGAGCTGGGCATGATCCTGCGCGCCATCCGCGACACCGGCCACACCGTCCTGGTCGTGGAGCACAACATGTCCCTGGTCATGGGGGTGTGCGACCACGTGGTGGTGATGGACGCGGGCCGGGTCATCGCGGCCGGCCCGCCCCACGAGGTCAGCAACGACCCAGTCGTGATCGGCGCCTACTTCGGGGCCGCGGAGGCGAGTGCCTGATGCTCGAGCTGACCGGCATCAAGGCCGGGTACACCAGCCAGGAAGTCCTGCACGGCCTCAGCTTCTCGGTGCCACCGGGGCAGATCGTGGCCGTGGTCGGGGTCAACGGCGCGGGCAAGTCGACCACGCTTAAGGTGATCTCCGGACTGCTCAGGGCCCGGGAGGGCACGATCATGGTCGACGACCGGCGGCTGTCCGGCGGCTCGACGGCCGAGGCGGTCAAGGCCGGGATCGCGCACGTGCCCGAGGGGCGGCAGGTGTTCCCGAACATGACCGTGCGGGAGAACCTGCTGCTCGGCGCGTACACGGCGGCCAAGGCCGAGACCATCCGCCGGCTGGCCGAGGTGATCGAGATCTTCCCCGAGCTGACCGAGAAGCTGGCCGCCTACGCGGGCTCGCTGTCCGGCGGCCAGCAGCAGATGATGGCCATCGGCCGCGGCCTGATGTCCGACCCGCGCTACCTGCTGCTGGACGAGCCGTCGCTCGGCCTGGCCCCGCAGGTGACCCGGAGGATCTTCGACGTCATCGTCCGGCTCCGCGACGCGGGCAAGGGCATCCTGCTGGTCGAGCAGAACGGCCGGCTGGCCCTGGAGGTCGCCGACCACGCCTTCCTGCTGGAACGGGGCACGGTCACCCTCACCGGCACCGGCAAGGAACTGCTGGCCAACGACGAAGTGGTGGAACGCTACCTCGGGGTGGGCACCGCGCAGGCCGAGGCCGCGCGCCAGCAGGACTGGACCCGGAAGCTGCGGCGCGCCCTGGCCGATCATGCCTGAGCCGGCTGACGGGTCTCCGCCGGTCCCGGACCGCGGGCCGGACCGGGTCCCGGCCAGTGTTCCAGTAGGGGTGCTGGGCGCGGGCCGGATGGGGCTGCCGATCGTCGGTCACCTGGCCCGGGCCGGCTTCCCGGTCACGGTCTACGATCCCGGCCCGGACCGGCAGGACCTGATCGAGGGCCGGGGCGGCCGCTTCGCCGCCACCGCCGCCGAGGTGGCCGGGGCCAGCACGGTGATCCTGATCTGCGTCGGCTACGAGGAGCAGATCGACGCCCTGCTGACCGGGCCGGACGGGCTGCTGCCGCGGCTGAAGCCGGAGACGGTGGTGGCCGTGCTCAGCACCGTGGCCCCGGACCGGGTCATCGAACTGGCCCGCGCGGCCCAGCCGTTCGGGGTGCAGGTGGTCGACGCCACCGTCTGCCGGGGCGGCGACGCCGCCGACCGCGGAGAACTGCTGTCGTTCGTGGGCGGGCCGCCCGCGGTGGTGGAACGGATCACCCCCGTGCTGCGCAGCTACAGCAGCGACGTGGTCCGGACCGGGGACGTGGGCTCGGCCCAGGTGGCCAAGGCGGTCAACAACCTGATCCTGTGGGCCTGCCTGGTCGCCGACCACGAGGGCCTGGCCCTGGCCCAGCGGTACGGGGTGGACACCGCGGCGCTGCGGACCGCCCTGCTCGGCAGCAGCGCGGCCAACACCGCCCTGTCCAACTGGGGCAAGCAGACCATGGCCTGGGCCGAAGACGATCTGAAGATCGTGGCCGAGATGGCGGCCGCGGCCGGCGTCGCGCTCCCCCAGGCCGGCGTCAACCGCGAGATCTGCCGATCGCTCAAGCCCCGCCGCTATCAGCTGTCCGAGTACGGGATCTAGAGCGAGCCGGGCCGATCCGGCCGATGAGTTCGGCCGGCCGGCGCAGTCTGGTGGGTATGGAGACTCTGCTTCCGGTTGGTGACGTCGAGCTGTGCGTGGACGCCGTCGGGTCGCCGGACGACATTCCGGTGTTGCTGATCGGGACCACGGTGGCCAGCTGGGACGACGAGTTCGCCGAGCGGCTCGGCGGCCGGTTCGTCATCCGCTATGACCAGCGGGACGCGGGGCGATCGACCACCGTCGACCCGGACTCGCCCGGGTACACGCTGCGCGATCTGGTCACCGACGCCGTGGGCGTGCTGGATGGGCTGGGGATCGGCCGGGCCCACGTGGCAGGCCTGGCCACTGGGGGCTTCATCGCCCAGCTCCTGGCGCTGGACCACCCGGAGCGGGTCGCCTCGCTCGTGCTCATCGGCACCCGCCCGGTCGCGCCGGGGCCCGTCGACGACGACCTGCCCGAGCACGCCCCGGCGATCATGGCCCACTTCGGCAGCGCCGCACCGGTCGACTGGACCGACCGTACGTCGATCCTGGACGGGGCGGTGGCCACGGCCCGGGTGTTCTCCGGCTCGCCGCGGTTCGGCGCCGACGAGGCCCGCGCCCACGCGGCCGCGATCCTCGGACGGTCCGGCCCGCACCCGGCGTCGGCGCGCAACGGCCTGATGAGCACGGTGTTCGCCAAGCTGGACTGCACGCCCCGCTGGCGCGAACGGCTACCGGAGATCACCGCCCCGACCCTGGTCGTGCACGGCGCGGCCGACCCGTTCTTCCCGGTGGGTAACGCGCGGGCGCTGGCCCGGGAGATCCCCGGCGCCACCCTGCTGGTCCTGGACGGGGTCGGCGCCGAACTCCCTCGCCGGGCCCACGCGCAGGTGGCCGCGGCGGTGCTCGCGGACACGGCGCGGTAGCCCGGCGCTCCCCGGCCAGCCGGGGGCCCGGTCACAACGCCGTGGTCAGGCGGCCGTTCGGGGCGGGGGGCAGGTCGGCCAGCTCGGCCTGGTAGGCGTCGTCCATGTGGGGGGTGATGGCCGCTTGGGCCAGGGACTGGGCGAACATGTCGCGGACCTCGGGACGCTCGTCGGCGTAGTCGATCTGGTCGCCGCCGACGCGGCGGCTGATCCAGGCCTTGGGCACGCCCTGGGCGTTGCGGATCGAGACCGACTCGTGCTTGAAGGCGAGGTAGCGGGCCGGCTCGGGGCTGGTGTTGAAGTGCTGGTGAAACCACATGTTGGGCGGGATGATCAGCGATCCGGTCTGCCACTCGAAGCGCTGCGGCTCCTCCCCCTCGGGCCACATCAGGGAGTAGCCCGAGCCGGACAAGATGATCACGTGGGCGCCCGGCCCGTGCCGGTGGCCCTTCTTGTAGGTGCCGACCGGGAACTGGGAGATGTGGCTGTTCATCGAGCCCTTGGCCATCGAGAAGCGGATGTGGCCGCCGCCGGCCCCGCGTTCCTTGGCCTCGGCCAGGCGCAGGTGCACCGTGTCGGTGACGAAGTTGGTGTCGAGCAGGAGGCCCTTCATCTCTTCCTTGGGCGCGAAGTAGTCGGCCTCGCCGTTGAACCGCTGCGGGAAGTCGCGCGCGGTGCCGAACACGAACTCGGGGTCGTCGTAGAGGTTGATCACCGGCGGCATGTTGGTCGAGGAGACGAACTTGGCCGGCTCCCGGCCGGACAGGTTGAAGTGCTGGTGCCAGGCATTGAGCGGGATCGCGAACATCGATCCGGCCTGCCACTCGAAGGTGACGCTCTGGCCGGCCTCGTTCCACACTGTGGTCGAGCCCCGGCCGTCGAGGATGAGGATCATCTCCTCGAACAGCTGGCGCTGCGGGGCCAGCGAGCCGCCCTTCGGGATCTCGCAGACGTAGCAGTCGTTGGAGGTCCGGGAGGCGTCGTGGTTGATGAACACGCCCCGGCCGCCGCGCCGGGCCCAGGGCTTGAGCTCCAGGGCCCGCAGGTCCCTGATGTAGAACCCGCTCACGATGTCGAGGCCCTCACCCGCCACCCAGCGCGTGTACGGCGACTCCTTCTCGGTCGCGAACTTGCTGGCCAACTGGTCGCTGACGATGGCTGCCACGTACCGTCCTCCTCGGGACTTCGACACCTCTTCAAGCATAAATATATTACCATTAGACCATTCGGTGGCGCGGGAGCGGAAGTGGCGCGGGCTTAGAGGTGGCGCGGGTGCGGAAGTGGCGCAGGCGTAGAGGTGCCGCGGGTGCGGAGGTAGCCGGTGCACGATGAGGACAGCTTGGAGCACGACCACGACCATGAGGGGCTGAGCGACGCCGAGAGGCAGGCCGTGGCGCGCGCGGTCCGCGAGCACGACACGCTTGAGCTGCTCACCGTGGGGGTGGACATCGGCTCCTCGACGTCGCATCTGCTGTTCGCCCGGGTGCGGTTCGAGCGGCATGGCCACCGGCGCAGCGACCGGTTCGTGGTGGTGGAACGCACGGTCGAGTGGCGTTCGCCGATCCTGCTGACCCCCTTCGGCCCGGACGGCACGATCGACGCGCACCGGCTGGCCCGGTTCGTGCAGGACTGCTACGCCCAGGCCGGCATCGCCCCGGGCGAGGTCGACAGCGGCGCGGTCATCCTCACCGGCGAGGCCATCAAGCGGCGCAACGCCCGGGCCATCGACGAGATGATCGCGGGCGGGTCCGGGCGCTTCGTCTGCGCGACCGCCGGGCACCGGCTCGAATGCATCCTGGCCGCGCACGGCTCCGGGGCCACCGAGCTGAACCGCGGCCGGGGCGGGCGCGGCCTGCACGTCGACATCGGCGGGGGCACCACCAAGCTCGCGCTGATCGAGGCGGGCGAGGTGGTCAGCGTGGCCGCGTTCGCGGTCGGCGGCCGCCTCGTGGCCCGGGACGACGGCGGCGACTGGACCCGGATCGACCAGCCGGCCCGGCTGGTGGCCGGCTCCCTCGGCCTGGACGCGGACCCGGCCACGTGGGCCGATCCGGCGGCCCGGCGGCGGCTCGCGCAGCGGCTGGCCGGGCTGGTGGCCGACCAGATCGTGTCCGGCCCGGCCGACGACCTGGGCCGGGCCCTGGCGCTGACCGAGCCGCTGGAACGGCCCGGCCCGGTGGACTATCTCACGTTCTCCGGCGGGGTGGCGGAGTACATGTTCGGGCATGAGCAGGGCGATTACGGCGACCTCGCCCCCGAGCTGGCCGCGGGGGTGGTCAGCCAGCTGGCGAACCGGGTCACCGTCCCGGTGATCGACCCGGGCCAGCGGATCCGGGCCACCGTGATCGGCGCCTCACAGTTCAGCGTGCAGGTCAGCGGCCGGACCATCCATCTCGGGGGCGCGTCCGAGCTCCCGGTGTCCAACGTGCCGGTGGTCCGGCTGGCCACCCCGCTCACCGACGGGTTCGACCCGGCCGGCGCCGCGGCGGCGCTGGCGGCCACGGCCCGGCAGCACGACGTCAGCCTGGACGAGCCGGTGGCGCTGGCCATCTCCTGGGCCGGAACCGTGTCCTACCCGCCACTGGCCGCGCTGGCCGCCGCGATGGCCACGGTGGCCGGGCCCGGCGACGCCCTGCTGGTGCTGGTGGTGGACGCCGACATCGGCCAGGCGCTCGGCGCCCTGCTGGTCGAGGAGACCGGGCTGACGCGTCCGCTGGTCGTTCTGGACAGCATCGAGCTGGCCAGCCTGGACTACCTCGACGTCGGGCCGTACCTGGATCCGCCGGGCGTCGTGCCGGTCGTGATCAAGTCGCTCCTGTTCGCCTGAGCAGCCCGCCGAAGCAACCTTCCATATGGGGATCGAACGGCCCTCAGCGGGCGACGGCGGCGCGCAGGTGAGCGGCGGTCAGCCGGCCGGGATCCCGGGCCAGCCGCGGATCGGCGCCCACCACCCGCAACGGCAGCTTGCGCAGGCGGCGGCCGTCCCAGCCGGTGGTGGACCGGCTCAGGCTGGTGTGCAGGGCGTCGTCGGCGGCCAGCGGCTTGAGCTCCGGCCACAGCCCGGCCAGGTCGGCCAGGGCGATGGCCAGGATCTGGGCCCGGGCCGCCGCTCCGGGCAGCGGCAGCTCCAGCACCAGGTCAGCCCGGGACAGAAAGGCCTCGTCGACCGCGTGCAGGAAGTTGGTCGCGGTCAGCACCAGGGCGCCGGGCCGCTCCGCGGCCAGGTGGTCCAGGCCGGTGAGCACGGCGTCGGTGGCCCGCTGGACGTCGACGGGGTTGGTCTCGAACGAGGCCAGGTCGCGCCGGACCGCGAAGCTGTCCACCTCGTCGACCAGCACCACCAGGTGGGGCCGGTCCCGGGCCAGGTCCGGCAGCACGTCCCGCAGCAGCCGGACCACGTTGCGCTGGCTCTCGCCCAGCATCTCGCTCGGCACGGCGTGCGGGTCGATCTCCACGAACGTGGTCGCGCCCCGGTCGGCCACGGCCAGCGCGGCCGCCTGGGCCAGCCCCTGGGCCAGCGTGGTCTTGCCGGTGCCGGTCGGCCCGGCCAGCACGATCAGCCCGCTGGGCGGGCCGGGCAGGGTGGCCAGGCGACGGCCGTGCCGCATGATCAGCGTGGCCGTGCCGAGCAGTCGTTCCTTCACGCCGGGCGGGGTCACGATGCTGTCCCAGGGACCGTCGTGGTGCCCGGCGGGCAGGGCGTGCACCGACAGCACGCCCCGCGGCAGGGGCTCAGTGCTCACGGCCAGGTGGGCCGGGTCAGTTCCGGCCAGTCGACCGTGGACGGGTCGCCGGCCTGCCGGTCGCGGATGTGGTCCGGCGGCTCCTCGAACAGCACCAGCGGGTCGCACAGGGCCCGCATGGTCTCCAGCAGGCTGTCGAACATGTGGATCCGGACCACCCGGGCCGTCTTCTCGGGGTCGTCGTTGATGTGCTGGTGCCACAGGAAGTGGTCGACGACGATGATGTCGCCCTTCTTCCACGGGTAGGTCGGCCCGCCCTCCGGCTCGGTCCCGAGGTAGGAGTGGCCGTGTCCCTCCACCACGTACAGCCAGGCCTCGCCGGGGTGCCGGTGCATGGACTGGCCCCGGCCCGGGCCGATCTCGAACATGGCCATGGTGATGCCGGACGCCTGATAGCCGATGGCCCGGTCGAGCAGGAACGTGGTCCGGGTGCCGCGCGGGGTCGGCAGCATCTCCAGGTCGTCCCAGCTGGTGTGGAGCCGGCCGCTGCGCCGGGCCTGCTGGTCGTCGGCCAGCCGCCGGCGCCGGATGGCGTAGGGATCGTCGCCGTCGATGGCGGGCGACTGGGGCGGGCGCGGGGCCAGGCTGGACACGTCGGCGTCCCCGGCGTCCTCCTGCACGGCCATGCCCATGGTCTCCAGCATCGGCTCGGAGGAGAAGGTCAGGTAGCGGGCCGTCTGCTGGCCGTCGTTGCCGTGGCGGTGCCAGCTCCAGGCGGGCAGGTGCAGGGAGTCGCCGGGGCCCCAGCCGATGCGCTGGCCGTCGATCTCGGTCCAGGCCTCCCCGGCCACGCAGAACATCATCGCGTCCCAGGAGTGCCGGTGCACGGTGCTGACCACGCCGGGGTCGATCTCGTGGGCGGTGGCGTCCATGGCCCGGGTCGGCCGGCCGCCGTCGGCCCCGGTGTAGACGCCCCGGCGCATCCGGCGGCTGGTCTCGTGCATCTGGACGTCTTCGACCGGCACGACCGTGCGCTGGTTGGCCCGCCACTGTTCGATGAACTCGGCCCGGCGCTGCTTCTGCACGTAGTAGTGGGCGACCTTGGTGGTGGTCCGGGTGCTCACGGGCTCTCCCTACTTGACGTACGGGCTACTTGACGTACGGGGCGATGCTGCTGGAGTTGGCCACGGCCGAGGCGACCTGGCTGGCGGTGGTGGGGCCGGCGATGAAGGCCAGCGGCAGGGACTCCTTGGTGGCCTGCTTCTGCAGCGCGGGCAGGGCGGCGGCCTTGGTGAACGCCTGGCGCAGGGCGGACACGGTGGCGGCCGGGGTGCCGGGCGGGGCGGCGAAGTCATCGGACAGGTTGGCCAGCGCGTTGGCCTCCTTGAGCGCCTTGGTCTGGCCGGCTGACACCGACACCTGGGACAGCTCGGAGTCCAGCGTCGGGACTCCGAACAGGGCGTTGCGCCAGGTGGGCAGCGACACCGTCCCGGTCACCAGCAGCGGCTTGGCCTGGCTCCCGGAGATCAGCGGGTACAGGGTGGACATGGCCTCGAAGATGGTCTTGCCGTCCTTGGCCAGGAACCCCTGCTTGAGCGCGGTGGTCGACTCGAAGCCGGTGTCGAGCTTGTGCTTGATCCCGAACGCGCCGAACACCACCCGGTTCAGCATGTCGCCGATGCCGTTGCGGATGTCCAGCACCGCGACCGGGTCGGACGAGTGCACCAGCGAGGTGAAGGTCCCGGCCGAGCCGCCGGACTGGGTGACCAGCGCGTTGGGCAGCACGGCGGGCTGGCCGATGTAGGCGAACTTGGTCACGTCGTCGTGCAGTGACGGCTGGCCCTCGACCTTGCTGGCCACGTCACCGCCCACGTTGACCATGCCGATGGTCATGCCGTCGGGGTGCGCGGCGGCCATCTGGTTGGTGCCGTCCAGGGTGCCGCCGCCGTCCACGTTTTCCACGTTGACGGTGGCCCCCAGTTCCTGGCCGAGGTAGGGGGCGAACAGGCGCGCGTAGGAGTCGTAGCTGCCGCCGGGGGCGTCCGGCGCGATCAAGGTGATGGTCTTGCCCTTGAACGCGCTGGCCCCGCCGCCGCTGGAGCCGCCGCCACCGGCTTCGGCGGTGCCGGACGCCGAACTGCAGGCGGCCAGGGCGATCGCGGCCACCGCGGCGGCGGCCGGGACCAGGAATCTCTTGTGACCAGTCATGAGGGTGCCTTTCTCGTCGGCGAGAACGGCCGCCTGGCTAAGCCAGCAGGCCAGTGAAGGTGAGGTGGAAGAGGGACACGAAGCCGATCGCGATGATCGCGGCGACCGCGGTGGCCGAGGCGGCGAAGGCCAGCCGCTGCCAGCGGTGGTTCCAGCCGATGGAGGTCAGGCAGTAGGCGGCCGCGATCACCGGCACGCCGATCTGGAAGCCGAACAGGTAGCTGAGCACGATGGCGGCCCAGATCCAGGCCAGGGCGGCGAACTCGCGGCCGATGCGGCGCCGGCGGTCGGCGGGGGCCAGGGGCTCGGCTTCGATACCGTCCGGGCCGGGCGGCGGGGCGCCGTCCAGGGCCAGGGCCCCGACGGCCACGGCGCCGGGCACGCTGGCCGCCATCGCCGGTTCGGGCTTCAGTTCCGGCTCCAGTTCGAGCGAGGTTTCGGGAGTGGCTTCGGCGGGCTGGCGGCGGGTGGCGAGCTGCCTGACTCCCCAGCTGCCCAGGCGGGCCAGGGCCAGGACGGCGGCCAGGCCGGAGACGATGGCCGGGATCCGCCCCGCGTCGGTGGGATAGCCCAGCGAGATGACCAGGTAGACGATGGAGACCACGGCGATGACGGCCTCGGTGACCGGTTCCAGGACCGGGTGCGGGGCCCGGGGCCCGCGCGCGGCCCGCTGCGGGGTGACCACGGCCTCGCCGCGGCGGCGGCCCCGCCAGGTGATGGCGGCCAGCAGCACGATGGCGATGGCGAAGAACACGTCGGCCAGCGGGCTGCGGGTCAGGAAGTGCCAGCCGTAGATCTGCTGGGTCAGGTGCACGTTGTCGGCGAACGTGCCCCCCAGCACCAGGCCGATGGTCATGGCCGCCAGCGAGTAGCCGAGCTTGCGCATGACCACCCCGACCACGGCGAACACGCCCAGCTCGACCACGCCGACGAACCCGGTGACGGCGGCGAAGCTGCCCAGCACGGCCAGCGACACGATCAGCGGCATCAGCACCGGGCCCCGCACCGAGGTGGCCCGGCTCAGCCACGGGGTCAGGACCAGGCCCAGGGCGCAGGACACCAGGCCCACGATGGCCATCACCCACATCATCGAGTAGGGCAGCGTGGGCTGGCTCTTGAGCAGGTTCGGCCCGGGCTGGACCCCGAGGATGGCCAGCGCGGCGATGAAGATGACCATGCCGACCCCGGAGGGCAGGCCGAGGGCGACCGCGGGGGCCAGCGAACCGACTTCCTTGGACAGGGACGAGCCTTCGGCCGAGGCGATCCCGGCCGGGACGCCGGTGCCGAACTCGCGGCCCTGGCGCGAGACCTGGCGGCCGAGGCTGTAGGAGATGAAGTTGGCGCTGAACCCGCCGATGCCGGGGATCAGGCCCAGCACCCCGGCCACCACCGCCGAGCGGACCACGGACACCCAGTTGGCGGCGGTGTCGCGCAGGCCGAGCCGGACCTGGTGCCGGAACTGCCCGCTGTTGAGCAGGGCCCGGCTCCCGCCGGTGACCGACTCGTTGCGGCCGAACATCACCACCATCTGGGTCATGGCGAACAGCCCGAGCGCCACCGGCACCACGTTCAGGCCGTTCAGCAGGGCGGTGGAGCCGAAGGTGAAGCGTTCCACCCCGCTGACCGGGTCGCTGCCGATGAACGAGAACATCAGGCCGACCGCGCCCGACAGCAGCACCTTGGCGCTGGACGTGCTCTCCCCGGTCCCGCCGATCAGGACCAGGGCCAGCACGATGATGGCCACGAACTCGGGCGGGTGGAACAGGTTGATCAGCGACCCGGCCACCTGCAACAGGGCGACCAGGATGATGCAGCCGATCCAGCCGCCGGCCCAGGTCGAGGCGGCCGAGATGGCCAGCGCGCGGCCGGCTTCGCCCCGCTTGGCCATGGGGAACCCGTCCAGCGTGGTCGGGTACGACTCGGGGGCGCCCGGGGTGTTGAGCAGGATGGCGGTGATGGAGGCCGCGTAGTACGAGGCGGCCTGGGTGGCCAGCATCAGCGTCACGGCCGGGATGACGCTCATGTGGTAGAGGAAGGGCAGCATCAGGCTGAGGGCCAGTGACACGCCCATCCCGGGCAGCATGCCCATGAACATGCCGATCGCCATCCCGGCGATCAGCAAGCCGATGGCCTCGGGCGTGATCAGCTGCGAAAAGCCGGACAACAGATCATGCGTCATAGCGAACCTGTCCCGTTGTGCGCTCGATCACACCACCGTGGCATAAGGTCATACCATTTTCAAGAGAAAAGTATTTACCGATGGTTGGGGCGCAGGTCACCCGGTGGTTTTTATTTCCATCGAAGGTTGGGTGGCGGGAGCACCGCCCACCACCGGCGCACGGCGGGGCCGGGCTGATGGCGTCGCGGCGGGTCGTCGCGGCGGGTCAGAGTCCTTCGCGGGCGGCCTTGGCCCGGTAAAAGCGCCAGACCGACAGGTCGTTGAAGGCGGCGCCGAGGTCGGGGAGTTCGGCGATGTCCTCGGGCGGGAGGTCCGGTACCGGGCGGCCGGTCTGGGCCGCGGCCAGGGTGACGGCGGCCAGGGTGTTGAGGTTCAGCGTGCGCACCACGGCCTGCTCCAGGGTGTCGCCGGTGACCGTGACCCCGTGGCCGCGCAGCACGCACACCGGCCGCTCCCCCATCGTGGCCAGCATGTCCCGGGCCAGCTCCGGGGTCCGGATCAGCACCGAACGCGGGTAGACCGGGATCCCGTCCGCGGCCAGCCGCATGGCCGGGATGTTGTAGGCGCCGAAGATCGGCCGCAGGGCCAGGCCGGCGAGGCCGCAGGCCAGCACGGCGGGCGGGTGGGCGTGCACGACCGCGTTGGCTGCGGGGCGCAGGCGGAGGGTCTCGCCGTGGATGGGGCGCTCGTTGGCCATCCGGTAGCCCGCGTCCGGGTCGTCGCCGTGGCCGTCGAAGTCGACCAGCCGGATGTCCTCCTGGGTGGTGAACAGCAGGCCGTGGTCCTCGGGGCCGCGGCCGCGGATCAGCATCTGGTCCGGGCCGGCCCGGACCGAGATGTGACCCAGCACGCCGTCGACGGCGCCTTCCATGGCCAGGATGCGGCAGCCGAGGGCGATCTGGTCGCGCAGCTCGGCCAGCCGGGCCGGGTCCGGGGGCGCCGGGTCCGGGGGCGCCGGCTCAGCCATCGAGCCGGGCGTTGAGGCGGGGGTAGACGCGGCGGGCGTTCAGCTCGAACACCTTGGCCCGGGCGTCGTCGTCGAGCGGGGCCTGGTCCAGGTACTGCTTGGTGTCGTCCCAGTCGGCGCCGCTGTCGGGGTTGACGCCGCGGACCGCGCCCAGCATCTCCGAGGCGAACAGCACGTTGTCGGGACCGATCACGCTGGTCAGCAGGTCAATACCGGGCTGGTGGTAGACACAGGTGTCGAAGAAGACGTTGCCCATCACGTGCCCGGCCAGGGGCGGGCGCTTCATCCGCTCGGCCAGGCCCTGGAAGCGGCCCCAGTGGTAGGGCACGGCCCCGCCGCCGTGCGGGATCACCAGCCGCAGGTCCGGGAACCGGCCGAACAGGTCCCCCTGGACCAGCTGCATGAACACGGTGGTGTCGGCGTTCAGGTAGTGACCGCCCAGCGTGTGCACGGCCGGGTTGACCGAGGTGGACACGTGGATCATGCCCGGCACGTCCAGCTCGGTCATCTTGGCGTACAGCGGGAACCAGTACTCGTCGGTCATGGGCGGCGAGGTCCAGTAGCCGCCGGACGGGTCCGGGTTGACGTTGACGCCCACGAACCCGAGCTCGGTCACGCAGCGTTCCAGCTCGGCCACGGCACCGTCCAGTGGGCCTCCCGGCACCTGCGGAAGCTGGCCCACGCCCGCGAAGTTGGCCGGGAAGAGGCTGGTGACCCGGTGGATCAGGTCGTTGCTGGCCCGGGCCCAGGCCCGGGCGGTGGCCGGATCGGCGATGTGGTGTCCCATCGCCGACGCTCGCGGCGAGAAGATGGTGAGGTCGGTGCCACGCTCGCGCAGCAGCCGGAGTTGATGGCCCTCGACGCTCTCCCGGATCTGGTCGTCGCTGATCGCGGCGCGCTGCGGCGGCGGCAGCGCGGATTCCGCCCCGCCGGCCAGCTGTTCCAGCCGGTCCAGCTGGGCCTTTCGGAACTCCTCGTGGGCCGCGGGCGCGGTGGTGTAGTGGCCGTGGCAGTCGATGATCATCTCAGTGCGCTCCCAGCCGCCCCGCTCAGCGGGCGGGGGCGTCGTCGACGTAGCGCAGGCCCAGCTCGGTGAGCTTGCCGCGCATGTTGTTCACGTCCAGGCTCAGTTCCCCGGCCGCGTAGCGCTTGCGGGCCGTGCTCTCCTTCGCGGCCCGGTCCCGGGCCGCGTCCAGCACGGTGGCCGCGCTGGCCCGGGGCACCACGACCACCCCGTCGTCGTCGGCCACGATCACGTCGCCTGGGGCGACCAGCTGGCCCGCGCAGACGATCGGCACGTTGACGTCGCCCAGGGTGGCCTTGACCGTGCCCGCGGCCGACACGGCCCGGGACCAGACCGGGAACCTCATCTCGGTCAGCTCGCGCACGTCCCGGCAGCCGGCCTCGATGACCAGCCCGCGCACCCCGCGGGCCTGCAGCGCGGTGGCCAGCAGCTCGCCGAAGTAGCCGTCCTCGCAGTGCGAGGTGGGCGCCACGACCAGGACGTCACCCTCGCGGCACTGCTCGACGGCCACGTGGACCATCCAGTTGTCTCCCGGCGGCACGCTGACCGTGACCGCGGTCCCGGAGATCTGCGCGCCCGGGTAGATCGGGTTCATGTAGGGGGCCAGCAGGCCGGTGCGCCCCTGTGCCTCGTGGGCCGTGGCCACGCCCAGCTCGGCGAAGGCGCCGGCCAGGCTGGCTTCGGTGCGCTGAATGTTGCGGACGACGACAGCCATCGTTGGTCTCAGTCCTCCCATGGCAGCAGCGAAACGTGCACCACATCTTCTCCCACCTCGCCGCCGACGGCCCGGATGGCCCGGTCGACGTCGCTGAGCCCGAACCGGTGGGTGGCCAGTTCCTGCAGGGGGAACCGACCGCTGGCCAATTGTTTCACGGCCAGTTCACAGGCCCGGAAGCTGTGGCCCCGGGCGCTCTTGATCGTGATCGACTTCTCGGTGACCCGCTTGACCGGGAAGTCCGGGAACGCGGCCAGCTCCCCCTGGATGAGCAGGGTGCCCTCGCGCCGCTTGAGCACGTCGATGCCGAGCAGAACCGGGGCGGTGCCCGCCCCGGACGTGCAGTCGAGCACGATGTCGACGCCCTGGCCGCCGGTCAGCTCCCGGACCCGGTCCCGGGGGTCCTCGGTCTGGACGTCGATCACGGCGTCGGCGCCGAGCCGCTTGGCCAGCTCCAGCCGGGCCGCGTCCCGGCTGGTGCCGGTGACGATGATCAGCGAGGCGCCCGCCTGCTTGCAGGCCACGGTCTGGGACAGGCCCTGCTGGCCGGGGCCCTGGATGAGCACGGTCGAGTCGTAGCCGACCCCGGCGCTGAACAGGGCCCATTCGATGCCGTTGGACAGCGGGGTGGCGATCCCGGCCAGCTCCGCCGGCACCCCGGCCGGGATCTTGTGCAGGACCGCGTTCCAGGGCAGGTACAGGTACTGGGCGAAGCCGCCCCACAGGTGGTACGGGTTGTCGCTGGTGGTGTAGCCGTAGCGGCGCGCGTCCGGGTTGGTCCGCCAGTCGGTCAGCTCGCAGTGCCGGTACTCGCCGATCCGGCACCACTCACAGCGCATGCAGCCGACGTAGTGCTCCACGAAGACCCGGTCGCCCTCGCGGACATCCTGGCGCTCGGCGAAGGTCCGGCCCGCCCGTGCGATCACGCCGACGTTCTCGTGACCCATGATGACCGGGCCGGCGAAGGGCGGTTTGGCGTACATCTTGACGTCGGTGCCGCAGATCCCGGCCACCTCGACCTTGAGCAGGGCGCCGTCGTCGGGGACCGCGGGCATCGGGAACTCACGCAGTTCGGTGTGCCCCGGCCCGGTCCGCACCGCCGCCAGTACCTGCTCGCCCATGTCGCTCCCTCGCTGGTGGAGGCCCCCGGATCGGGCCCGGCCTGGTCACCATTGGTATTATGGTCTAACAGTTCCGGTGTTACAATCGTGGCATGGCGGAGATCACCCTCGCGGCCGCGACCTTGACCCGGCCCTGGACCGCGGCGGTGAAGGACGGCTCGGCGGCCGTCGCGCCCGTCGGAGCCGACCGCTTCCGGCTGGAGTTCGAGGAGGTCCCGGTGATCATCCGGGCCTTCCGCCGGATGGTCCGCTCGCTGGACTTCGACGTCACCGAGATGGCGTTCACCACGTACCTGTGCGCCAAGTCGTTCGGCAAGCCGTTCACCGCGCTGCCGGTATTCCTGGTTCGCGGCTTCCACCACGGCGCGATCACCCGGTCCGCGCTGGCCGGCTCGGCCGCGGCCGGGCCGCACGCCCTGGAGGGCCAGCGGGTGGGGGTCAACCGCGGGTACACGGTCACCACCGGGGTCTGGGCCCGCGGCATCCTGGCCGACCAGTACGGCGTGGACCTGAACCGGGTGACCTGGATGCCGTCCGGCGACGAGCACGTGTCCGAGTACCGGCCGCCGGTCAACGTGACCCCGGCCGGCCCGGACCAGGACGTGCCGGCCATGGTGGCCTCGGGCGAACTGGCCGCCGGGGTCGGCTTCCCGGCCGGCACGGCCGGCCTGACGCCGCTGCTGGCCGACGCCGAGCAGGCCGGCTACGACGCGCTGCGCGACCGCGGCCTCTACCCCATCAACCACCTGCTGGTGGTCAAGGACGAAGTGCTGGCCCGCTCCCCCGGGCTGGCCCCGGCCCTGTTCGCCGCCTACGCCGCGGCCAAGGACCAGTACGTGACCCGGCTCCGGGCCGGGGACATCAGCGACCCGGACCCGGCCGACCGGATGCTGGCCCGGGTGATGGAGATCACCGGGGCCGACCCGCTCCCCTACGGCATCGCCCCCAACCGGGCCATGATCGACCAGCTGGTCCGGCACGCGATCAGCCAGCACATCCTGGACAAGCCGGTCTCCGCCGAAGAGCTGTTCGCGCCGGGCACCCACGACCTGGTGGCGTAGGAGGGAAGAGCCCGTGCGCATCGCGATCGCCGCCGACCACAACGGACTGGCGATGAAAGCCCAGCTCACTGGCTGGCTGAAGGACCACGGCCACGAGGTCGACGACCGGGGCACGCACAGCACCGGGACCGTCGACTATCCGCCGCTGTGCGCCGACGTGGGCCATCAGGTGGTGGACGGCCCGGCCGACCGCGGCATCGTCATCGGCGGCTCCGGCTCGGGCGAGCAGATGGCCTGCAACAAGATCCGCGGCGTGCGGGCCGGGGTGTGCCACGAGCTGTTCACCGCGCGGATCGCCCGGGCCAACAACGACGCCAACATCCTCATCATCGGGGCCAAGATCGTGGCCCCGGCCCTGGCCGAGCTGATCCTCGACGTGTGGATGAACACCGCGTTCACGGGTGGCCCGCACCAGCGCCGGCTGGACCAGATCGCGGCACTCGAACAGGGCCTCCACTAATCTGCCCATCATGACTTCTCCTGTTAACGTCACCGTGACCGGCGCGGCCGGCCAGATCGGCTACGCCCTGCTGTTCCGCGTCGCTTCCGGGCAGCTGCTCGGGGCGGACGTGCCCGTCCGCCTGCGGCTGCTGGAGATCCCGCCCGCGCTCAAGGCCGCCGAGGGCACGGCCATGGAACTGGACGACTGCGCCTTCCCGCTGCTGACCGGGATCGACATCACCGACGACCTGGCCACCGCGTTCGACGGCACCAACGTCGCCCTGCTGGTCGGCGCCCGCCCCCGCACCGCGGGTATGGAGCGCGGCGATCTGCTCGAGGCCAACGGCGGAATCTTCGGCCCGCAGGGCCAGGCCATCAACGACCACGCCGCCAGCGACATCAAGGTGCTGGTCGTCGGCAACCCGGCCAACACCAACGCGCTCATCGCCCAGAGCCACGCCCCCGACGTGCCGGCCAGCCGGTTCACCGCGATGACCCGGCTGGACCACAACCGGGCCCTGACCCAGCTGGCCACCAAGCTGTCGGTGCCGGTGACCGCGATCGAGCACATGACGATCTGGGGCAACCACTCGGCCACCCAGTACCCCGACCTGTACACCACCCAGGTCAACGGCCGCCCCGCCGCCGACCAGGTCGAGCA
>DASXJM010000636.1:0-7800 GCA_036497405.1 Streptosporangiaceae bacterium
CCGGGCTCAGGCGCGGGGGTGGGCCTGGCGGTAGCTGGCTTTGAGCCGGTCGGCCGAGACGTGGGTGTAGATCTGCGTCGTGGCCAGCGAGGAGTGGCCGAGCATCTCCTGCACGCTGCGCAGGTCGGCGCCGCCTTCGAGCAGATGGGTGGCGGCGGTGTGCCGCAGCCCGTGCGGCCCGGTCTCGGTGCCCACTCCGGCCGCGTGCAGCCGCTCGTGCACCACCCGCCGCGCGGTCCGCGGGTCGATGCGGCCGCCCCGCGCCCCGAGGAACAGGGCCTGGCCGCTGGCCGGGGTGAGCAGGACGGGACGGCCGGCCTGCTGCCACTGCTCTACCGCCCGGACGGCCGGGATGCCGACCGGCACGGTGCGCTCCTTGCCGCCCTTGCCGAACACCCGGACCGTCCGCCGTCCCAGATCCAGGGCGCCGGTGTCGAGCCCGCACAGCTCGCTGACCCGGATCCCGGTGGCGTAGAGCAGCTCGAGAATGGCCGCGTCCCGCAGGGCCACCGCGGCCTCGGCCGGCGTCCGGTCCGGCGGCGGCTGCTCGATGTCTGCTTCCGACGAGGCCAGCACGTCGCTGATCTCCTGATGCCGCAGTACGTGCGGCAGGGTCCGGCGAACCTTCGGCGTGCCGAGCGCCGTCCCGGGGTCGGTGGCCAGCAGGCCCCGCTGGTGGGCGAACGCGGTGAACGCCCGGGCCGCTGCCCCCCGCCGGGCCAGCGTGGCCCGCGAAGCCCCGGCCTGGTGCTGCCCGGCCAGCCAGCTGCGCAGCACGGTCGCGGTCAGCTCGGCCACGCCGCGGACCCCTTGCTGGTCCGCGTGCGTCAGCAGCGACTGGACGTCGCCGACGTAGCCGCGCACGGTGTGCGGGGACAAGCCCCGCTCGGCGTCCACGTGCCGGTGGAACTTCGCCAGCGCGTCCTGCACCCAGGCCGGCGTCGCGGCCTGACCGGGCTCGTCGGCCGCCCCGGTCTCTTCGGGCCCGGCGGGACCCGGGGCGGGTGGAGGAGTTTCGCGCATCTTCTCAGTGTGCCGGGCTGCGGGCGCGGGCCCTAGCACCACGGCCGTTCACGCGGGGTGGCGCGGGCCGGCTCATGGGGACCGCCGGAGACGCCAGCCGTGGGAGCACCGCTCGACGAAGCCGCCGGCGGCCAGCAGGCCCAGGGAGCTGACCACGGCGTCGATGTTGCGGCCAGCGCGGACGGCGATCACGGCCGGGCCCGCACCCCGCGCCGGGATGGCGTCCAGCACCGCCCGGCTGGTGGTGCCAAGATCGTCCGGGGCCAGCAGGGATCCGCGGCCCGGGCGAGGCGGGGCGGTCCGGACGGCTGGGTCGGCGGTAAGGAGCGTGGGGCCGGGCGGGAACGGGCGGCCGCCTGCTGGTGAGCCGATCAGCGATAGCTGACCGTTGTGGTTGGCGGGGCTGTCGGAGCCCGTGGAGGGGCAGAAGGCATCGTCGGGGGGCGGGTCGTAGGCCGAGGTCTCGCCCAGGGGTGTCAAGAGTTCAAGGACGTCGTGGGCGCCGGTGACACAGACGGCGCCCCACTCCCGGATTATCTTGTGGCAGCCGGCCGAAACCTCGGAGGTGACGGGGCCGGGCACGGCCATCACCGGACGGTGCAGGTCCCGGGCGTGCCGGGCCGTGTTCAGGGCGCCGCTGCGCAGGCCTGCCTCGACCACGACCGTGCCCCGGGTCAGCGCGGCGATGACCCTATTGCGGATCAGGAACCGCAGCCGGTTCGGCGTGCGGCCGGGCGGCCACTCGCTGACCAGAACCCCCTGCGCCGCGATGCTGGCCAGAAGGTCGTAGTGCCCGACCGGGTAGGCGTGATCGACTCCGCAGGCCAGCACCGCGATCGTGACGCCGTCGGCGGCCAGGGCCCCCTGGTGCGCGCAGGCGTCGATACCGTAGGCCGCGCCGGACACGATGGTCCGGCCCCGCGCGGCCAACGCGGCCGCCATCTCGGTGCCGACGTGCGTCCCATAGGCCGAGGCGGCCCGGGCCCCGACGATCGACACCGACTGCAGGCAGCAGTACCGCAGGTCGGCCTCGCCGCGCAGCCACAGGGCGTACGGCCGGGCCACACCGAGCATGTCCAGCTGGGTGGGCCATTCGCTGTCGCCGGGGCCGACCAACCGGATCCCCTGGCGCCGGAACCGGGCCAGATCCAGCTCGTCGGGCAGGTCACCGAGCCGCTGCCGCCAGAGCCGGAAGGCGTGCTCCAGCTTCTCGGCCTGCAGGTCTCGCGTCCGCCGCACAACACCGTCGGCCGTCCAGGTCTGGATGCCGGGCAGCTCGGGCAGCTGGCCCGCACTGATCGCGGCCACGATCTCGGCCGGCGAGCTGACCTCGAGCCAGGAGGCCAGCACCGGGTCACCGGGCTCGGCCAGATAGGTGAGCCT
Source organism: Streptosporangiaceae bacterium (assembly GCA_036497405.1). Lineage (GTDB taxonomy): Bacteria > Actinomycetota > Actinomycetes > Streptosporangiales > Streptosporangiaceae > Bog-532. The sequence goes on from DASXJM010000636.1 coordinate 2,407, forward strand.
GGCCCGGGCGACGTGCTGGGCATCGAAGGCGCTGGTCATTTCACTACCCCCAACCACAGGCCGAGGGCATAGCCGCACTCGTCCAGCGTCGGCCGGTCCTTGCCGGCCAGGTCACAAAGCGTCCAGGAAACCCGGACGATCTTGTCGAGGCCGCGGGCGCTGACCTCACCGATCTCCATCGCCCGCTCCAGCGGCGCCATGGCGCCCCGGCCGGGCGGGTACGAGCGCCGGAGTTCGGCACCGGGAATCTCCGCGTTGACCCGCCACGGGGTGCCGCGGAACCGGTGGGCGGCCCGGTCCCGGGCCTGGGTGACCCGGGCGGCCACGGCCGCGCTGCTCTCGGCGAACTTACGGTCGCTGAGCAGCTCGGCCCGGCCCACCGGCAGCAACTCGACCTTGACGTCCACCCGGTCCAGCAGCGGCCCGGACAACCGGCCCAGGTACCGCCGTTTGGTGGCCGGGCTGCACGAGCACTTCGACCGGGGCGAGGCGGCGGCCTTGGCACACGGGCACGGGTTGGCCGCCAGCACCAGAGTGAACCGGGCCGGGAACCGCGCCGTGAGGCCGGAGCGGGCGATCATGACCTCACCCGATTCGAGCGGCTGGCGGAGCGCGTCCAGCACGTCACGGCCAAACTCGGGCGCCTCGTCCAGGAACAGCACGCCCCGGTGGGCCAGGGAGGCGGCCCCGGGGTGGATAACCCCAGAGCCGCCACCGACCAGGGCCGCCTTGGTGGCGGTGTGGTGCGGGTTGCAGAACGGCGGCCGGGTCAGCAGCGGGCTGGCGGGCGGCAGCTGGCCCGCGACCGAGTGGATCGCGGTCACCTCCAGCGCGGCGTCCGGATCCAGCCCGGGCAGGATGGTCGGCAGCCGGGCGGCGAGCATGGTCTTGCCCGCGCCGGGCGGGCCCAGCAGGGACAGATGATGACCGCCGGCGGCGCAGATCTCCGCCGCCCGCCGGGCCACGGGCTGGCCCAGCACGTCGGACAGGTCCGGCACCGCTCCTCGGCCACCCGGCTCCTGGGGAGCGGCCGGAGGCGCAGCCGGGAGGGTGCCCCCGGTCAGCTCCTCGACGGCCGCTCCCCCATCGGGAGGCTCGCCGCGCAGCCAGCTGAGCAGGGCGGCGAGCGAAGGCGCGGACACCACCTGCAAGCCGGGCACCAGCGCGGCCTCCTGGGCGTTGGCGCTGGCCACCACGACCCGGCTGAAGCCCGCGGCCGCCACGGCCACGGCGGCCGGCAGCACGCCACGCACCGGGCGCAGCTGGCCGTCCAGGCCCAGTTCGCCGAGGAACATCACGCCGGCCAGCGCCGCCGCCGGCAGGACCCCGGCCGCGGCCAGCAGAGCACACGCGATCGGCAAGTCGAAGCCGCTGCCGCGCTTGGGCAGGCTGGCCGGGGACAGGCCTACGGTGATCCGGCGCTGCGGCCATTGTTCGCCGCTGTTGGTGATGGCCGACCGGATCCGGTCCCGGGCCTCCCGCAGTGCCGTATCCGGGAGCCCGACCAGGGTCATGCCGACCAGCCCGTTGGCGATATCGGCCTCGACCTCGATCAGGTGGCCGTGCACGCCGACCAGGGCCACCGAGTGGGTCCGGGCCAAGGCCATCTAGCCCACCCCCCGGACGTGCTCGACGGCCAGGGCGCCGTCCGGGCCGGGCTGGACGCCGATTATGTCGATCCGGACCTGGTCGAACCGGACTCCGTGGGCGGTCAGCCAGCGGATGGCCAGCCTTCGGAGCCGATTGCGCTTGGCCCGGCTCACGGACTCCAGCGGGGTACCGCGCTGGCTGGTGGACCTGGTCTTCACCTCGCAGACGACCAACGTGTGCCGTTCGACGGCCACGATGTCGATCTCGCCCTCGGCACAACGCCAGTTCCGGGCGAGGATCCGGAAACCCGCCGACGCGAGGTACTCGGCCGCGGCCTGCTCACCCCGCTGGCCGAGGACGTCCTTGGCGCGCATGGTCACCACCTCCGCCTCCCACGATCGGCGGGAAGGGGGTGGGACGGGCTGGGGAGGCGGGGGCTGTGGACAGCGGGGCGGGCGGCGGACCGGCTGTGGATAAGCGCGGCGGAAATGTCGGCGGCACGTGTTCAGATGTGCGGGGGCCCTCGCGGCCGGCGGGTGGTGGGCGGTGGGCGGTGGGCGGTGGGCGGGCGGGTGGAGCAGGCCGGGGCAGCATTGAGCCCGAAGTGGGCCTAGTTCTGGGTCAGGACCTGGTGTCGTCGGGGAGTTCGAGGTCGCTCTTGGCCAGTTCCTCGATGTTGACGTCCTTGAAGGTCACCACGCGGACGTTCTTGACGAAGCGGGCCGGGCGGTACATGTCCCAGACCCAGGCGTCGCGCATGGTGACTTCGAAGAAGACCTCGCCATTGTCGGAGTTGCGAACGTTCAGCTCCACCTCGTTGGTGAGGTAAAAGCGTCGTTCGGTCTCGACGACATGGGTGAAGAGGCCTACGACATCGCGGTACTCGCGATAAAGCTGCAGCTCCATCTCGGCTTCATACTTCTCGAGATCTTCTGCGCTCATGGCAACCCCTCCGATCGGACGTTGTAGGTGTTCGCCCGCCGCGTGTTCATGCACATGCCCCGAAGGACACTGTCCCCAATTTAGTCTGCGTCGCGCGTTTCACCCACGGTCACCTCTTCTGAAACCAGGTCTGCCCACGCGACGGGGGTTTCAGTACTGTCGGCGCCGGAGAGAACTTCGGCATCTTGCCGGACCGGGTCATCGTCAGTGGGCACCAGATCCTCCTGCCAGCCCGTGGCCCAGCGGCGATTGGCCTGGATCACGTTGGTGTAGGAGTAGCGATGCTCCGGGCACGGGCCCCAGGCGCACAGGGCCGACATGTGCTCCGGAGTCGAATAACCCTTGTGCCGGGCGAAACCGTAGCACGGGTACGACTCGTCCAGTTCGACCATCATGCGGTCCCTGGTCACCTTGGCCACGATCGAGGCGGCGGCGACCGACGCGGTGACCTGGTCACCCTTCCACACGGCCAGCGCGGGCGTGCTGAGCCCGCGCACCGGGAAGCCATCGGTGAGGACGTAACCGGGACGCTGACGCAGGCCGGCCAGAGCACGGCGCATGCCTTCCACATTGGAGACGTGCAGGCCGTGGCGGTCGACCTCCGGAGCCGGGATGGACAGCACGTTCCAGTCCAGCGCCCAGCGCATGATCTGCCCGTAGGCGGTCTCGCGCTCCTCGGGGGTGAGCAGCTTGGAGTCGGCCAGCCCCGGCATCCGGCGGATCGTGGCGCTGTCCAGCACGACGGCCGCCACCACCAGTGGTCCGGCGCAGGCCCCGCGGCCGGCCTCGTCGACCCCCGCCACCGGGGTCAGCCCCGCCCGGGCCAGCACGTTCTCGTACGCGGCCAGCCCGGCGTTACGCCGGGGCGTGTGGCCGGTGTGCCGCCACTGGGCTCGCTGAGCCTGGTCCGGGCGGCCGATGGCCGGCTTGGTGGAGGGGCGAACCATGACATTCGAAGGCTACGCCAGATCACCGACAGTCGAAGGCGGGACCGCCTTGCCCGCAGGGGGTTCTGTCACTGGCGGGCCGGGACCCGGGGGGTCAGCGGCGACGGCGGAGGCGGACGAGAAGTTTGCGGCGGCCCTGGCGCTGGAGAAGGGTCAGGGGGACGGCGCCGGCGAAGCCGAGGGCGTAGGACGTCACCGGGGGCGCGGGCCTGGCCGTGGCCGCGGAGGTCAGGGTGGCCGAGGATGAGGATCCGGTGGGCGGGCCAGCGGCGCTCTTGTTGAGCGCGTTCTGCTGGAACGTGGACGGGATGTTGAGGATCCCCACCTGGCTGAACGGCCAGATCTTGACGAAGGCCCGGCCGACCACGGCGCTCTCGGGAATGGCGCCGCCGCCGGGGAAGCCGTAGCGGTGGCCGCGGGAGTCGTAGGAGACGTCGCGGTGGTCGCCCATGACCCACAGGCTGTTGGCCGGGACGGTCACGCTGAACTTCTGCTGGGACGGCGGGTTGCCCGGGAACAGGTAGGACTTCTCGTTCAGGGCGACGCCGTTGACGGTCAGCCGGCCCTGGGCGTCACAGCAGGCCACCTTGTCGCCGGGCAGCCCGATGACGCGCTTGATGAAGTCGTTCTGCCCCTGCGAGAAGCCGAACATCGACTCGACGCTCTGGCCGAAGCGGGAGAAGAAGTTGCGGCTCGGCGGCGGCACGCCCGGGTCCCAGGTGCCGTCACCGCTGAACACCACGATGTCGCCGCGGTGAATGCCGCGGAAGTCGTAGACCAGCTTGTTGACCAGCACCCGGTCGCCGATCCCCAGGGTGTTCTGCATCGACCCGGACGGAATGTAGAACGCCTGGATGGCGTAGGTCTTGATGACCAGGGTCAGGAACAGCGCGACGACGATGAGGATGGGCAGTTCCTTCCAGAAGGACCTGCCCGCCTTCTTCTGCTGGGGCTTCTTCGCGGGCGCCGCCGACTTGGCCTCGGCCCCGTTCGTCCCCGCGCCCGCCGCGTCGCCAGCATCACCCTGGCCGCCCTGGACTTGCGTCGCGGGCGGCTCCCCGGGAGCGTTCCCCTCGTCCGTCATCGGCACGAGCCTACCGGCATCAGGCGATTACGGAAGTGGTATCCGCGCTCACTCTGAATGACTTCAGGCACGTCATACCCCTGGTAACGGGCGAACCGCGGCATTGCGGACTTAGCTCAGCTCGCGGTGTTGTCGCGGCGCTCCCGGATCCGGGCCGCCTTGCCGCGCAGCTCGCGCAGGTAGTAGAGCTTGGCCCGGCGGACCTTGCCGCGGGTCACAGTCTCGATCTTGTCGATCGACGGGCTGTGCACCGGGAAGGTGCGCTCCACGCCGACGCCGTAGCTGATCTTCCGCACGGTGAAGGTCTCGCGGACGCCGCCGCCTTGACGCCGGATGACCACGCCCTGGAAGACCTGGATACGGGAGCGGTTACCTTCCTTGACCCGGACGTGGACCTTCAGGGTGTCCCCGGGGCGGAAGTCCGGAACGTCATCCCGGAGCTGGGCCTGCTCGAGTTCGGCAATAGCGGTGTGCATGACAGCGATTCCTCAGTGTTCATCGGTACTGGGTTCATCAGATCAGTACTGATCGGCTAGTGGCTTGTGCGATCAGAGCGGCGCGAGCCCGGAGATGAGGGGCCCCGGCGCCAACGGGAGCACACAGCGCATATCAGTGTGCCATATTACGGGACCAGTCTGGTAAGCGAGCGGGTTACCCCGGACCCGGTTCGGCCGACCGGAGCACATCGGTCAGGCCCATCGCGGTCAGCACCTGCCAGTCCCGGTCGCTCAGCGCGGCCGGGTCGGCCTGGGCCCGGAAGATCAGGTCGGGCCGGTTGGCCGCGGTGCGCAGCAGGGCCGCGTCCCGGCGCCAGCGGGCGATGGCCGCGTG
>DASXJM010000637.1:0-22920 GCA_036497405.1 Streptosporangiaceae bacterium
CTCACCGAAGTCGCCGCCGTAGCCGAAGAACTCGCCGCGCCGGTCGCGGGTGCGCAGGCCGTGGTCGATCCACTCCCAGACGAAGCCGCCCTGGCAGCGCGGGTAGCGGTCGAACAGGTCCTGGTACTCGGTCAGGCCGCCGGGCCCGTTGCCCATGGCGTGGGCGTACTCGCACAAGATGAACGGCATGGCCCGGCGCCGGGCGTCCAGCACCGGGTCGTCCAGCGGCTCCTCCCGGCCCTGGCCGATCAGCTCGACCTCGGCGTGCGGGGGGTACATCCGACTGTAGACGTCTACGTCGCGGCAGGTCCGGTCGCTCTCGTAGTGCAGCGGCCGGGACGGGTCCCGGTCCCGGGCCCACGCGGCCATGGCCCCCAGGTTGCCGCCGCTACCGCTCTCGTTGCCCAGCGACCAGAGCACCACGCTGGGATGGTTCTTGTCCCGCTCGACCATCCGCTGCATCCGGCTGACCAGCGCGTCCCGCCAGCGCGGGTCGTCGGCCGGGTTGTCCGGGGCCGGCTCCTGCCAGCCGCGGGGGAAGAAGCCGTGGGTTTCCAGGTCGCACTCGTCGATCACGTACAGGCCGTGCTCGTCGCACAATTCCAGGAAGCGCGGGTCGGGCGGGTAGTGGCTGGTCCGGACGGCGTTGACGTTGTGCCGCTTCATGAGCAGGACGTCCTGCCGCATGGTCGCCTCGGTGACGGCCCGGCCCCGGTCGGGGTCGAACTCGTGCCGGTTCACCCCGCGGAACTGCACCCGGCGCCCGTTCACGGTCAGCAGCCCATCGGCGACAGCCACGGTGCGGAAGCCGATGGGCAGCGAAACCGTCTCGCCGGCTGTGGTCAGCGTGCCGTCGTAGCGGCGGGGCGACTCGGCCGACCACGGCTCCACCGCGGGAACGGCCACGGTCTCCCCGGCGGCCAGGTCGAGGCCCAGTTCGGGGACCACGATCCGGGCCGGGCCGGTGTGGGCCGGATCGGCCGCGTCGACGTCGACCCGCAGCGTGCCGCGGCCGGTCCGGTGGTCGTAGCCGGCGTGCACGAACCAGTCGCGGACGCCGCCGTCCGGCCGGGCCAGCAGCATGACCCGGCGGAAGATGCCGGACAGCCACCACATGTCCTGGTCCTCCAGGTAACTGCCGGACGACCACTGGTGGACCCGGACCGCGAGCAGGTTCGGCTGCCCGGCCGGCCGGAGCGTCCCGGTCACGTCGAACTCGGCCGGGAGCCGGCTTCCGGAGATGACCCCCAGCTCGGTGCCGTTCAGCCAGACCCGGGCGCAGGAGTCCACGCCGTCGAAGCGCAGCCGGGACCGCCCGGCCGGCCAGTCGGCGGGCACGGTGAACCTGACCCGGTAGTCCCCGGTGGGGTTCTCGGTCGGCACCCGCGGCGGATCGACCGGGAACGGATACCGGACGTTCGTGTAAGCCGGAGCCCCGTACCCGTGCAGCTGCCAGTGCGACGGGACCGCCAGCGTGGCCCACTCCCCGTCGCTGGAGTCCGGGTCGGCGAAGCCGGCCGGGGTGTCCGCCCGCGGCGACCACCGGAACTTCCAGTCCCCGGACAGATCGAGCGCCGGGGCGCTGGACCGGAACCAGGCCCGGGCCGGCTCCGTCCCGTGCCACAGATGGAACTGCTCCCAATACGGTCCTTCGGCCACGGAATGCCACCCCTTCCCGGGGTCAAGCAGACCACGCCGTCCTGACCGCTGGCGCTCAGCCCAGGGTGTCCAGGGCCGCGCGGGCCAGGTCGCGGAGGGTGGCCCAGGTCGGGCTGGTGGCCAGGGTGGCCTGGTCGCACAGGGCGGGGTCGGCCTGGGTGGCCGGGGAGCGGATGAAGTCGCGCACGGCGGTGACCGCGGCGGCGGCGGCCGGGGTGATCGCACCCGCCGAGGTCAGCCGGGGCACGAACCCGGTGACGCAGTCGTCCAGCGTGAGCGGCAGGTCCTGGACCGGGGGCGCGAAGGGCTGGTCGAGGTAGGGCCGCTGTTCGGGGGCGGGCCGGGCCAGCCAGCCGAGCAGTTCGCGGAGGGCCTGGATCATCTTGGCGGGCTGCACCCCGGCCAGTACGTCGTGGCCGGATGGCGGGAGGCCGAGGGCGGCGAGCGCGGGCCGGGTCAGGTCGCGCAGCCGCTCCCATTCCGGGGCGCCGTGCAGCGCGGCGGTGGCGGTCCAGAGGAGCGGGGCGCCGGTCTGGCGCATGGCCGCCAGCTGGGTCGCGATCGCCTGGGCGGCTTCGGCGGCCTGGCCGTCGATCAGGCCTTCTTCCCTCATGGTGGGCAGGAAGACCTTGTACCAGTCGTCGAACTGCATGCCGAGCTCGTCGTTTGAGTAGCCCTCGGCCACCAGCCACGCCGCCTGGAGCTGGCCGGGGGCAGCCAGCAACTGGAGCTCCAGCGGCGGCAGCAGCGTCAAAGTCGAGTCACCGTTCACGTTCGGTAGTGTAGAGAGTTACAGAGCGTCATGGGCTCAGTCGCGCGAGATAATGACGCCGCTTACTCAGTGTCCGGTAGCACGTCCGCGGCCGCGCGGGCCAGGTCGCGGATAGTGGCCCAGGTGCCGCTGGCGGCCAGGGTCGTCTGGTCCCCGAGGTCGGGATCACCCCGGCTCGCCGCGACCCGGATAAAGTCACGCAGGGCGATGACGGCGGCTTCGGCTGCGGGGCTGAGCGCCCCCGCGGATATCAGCCGTGGGACGAGCACGGTCACGCAGTCGTCCAGCGTGAGCGGTACGTCCTGTACCGGCGTGAGGTTCTTGTCCAGCGAACGCTGCTGATCGGCGGCGGGCCGGGCCAGCCACTGGACCGGATCACGGATCGCCTCGATCATGGACTTGGTCGTAAGCCCGGCCAGCACGTCGTACCCGTCGGCCGGGACCCCCAGCGCGTCCAGCGCCGACAGGGCCAGGTCCCGGACCCGTTGCCACGCGGGTGAGTCGTGCAGCTCGGCCGACGCGGTCCACAGCAGGTGGTCACCGGACTTCCGCAACACGTCGAGTTCGGCATCGACCGCCCTGAGCGCGGCGGCGGCACGGTCGTTCACCTGGCCGTCCTCGATCAGATCGGGCAGAAACAACTGGACCGAATCGGAGAACTGCTCGGCCAGTTCGTCGATGGGGAGGTTCCTGGCTATCAGCCACGCCACCTGCACCGGGCCGGGCGCGGCCAGCAACTGAGCATCCAGCGTCAGCAGAGGAAAAGTCACGTCAGGGTCATTTCCCGTCACAAGGCACCCGGTCAGCCACCATTGCCCGAGCAGAAAGCGGAGACATCGGCCAGCAGGCCCGGAATGTCCTCACCGAAGAAGGGATCTTCGCCGTCGCCCTCACCACCATCCCCGAACAGCGGGTCTCCCGGCCCGCAGGCCAGGCCAGTGTAGGAGACGTCGCACGCGCCCCCGCCCTTCTGGGTGTACATGGCCGGGCCGTCGGGCCAGTCACCCGCAGGTATTTCCGGGGATCTGAATCCGTCCTGGCCTCCCCTGGAGACTCTCCAATAGGGGTCATCGGGATGATCGGGCCGCTTGCTGCCACGGCTCCACTTGATCTGGACCGCACCGTCCTTGGTTTTCGGGGCGTTGAGTTTCCAGCCCGGCGCGACACTCACACTTCGGCCGGGCAGTTCGGTGAATCCCTGAGGCACACCGCCCAGGGCATCGAGAAGCTGCTGCGGGTTCATCCCCTCCAGGATCCACGGGTCCTGGAGGATTTCCTCGACAGTCAGGGATCCACCGCCGCCACCGGGGTCGACGAACGTCTGCCCGCTCGGGTCGGTGGCCGAGGTCGGCGAGTCCCCGCTGTACAGGTACGCCTGCTCGGTGGTCGCGCGCAGCGGGTCGACGCTGGTGAACGAGGCCGTCGCTGGGTCGTAATCTCGGGCCCGCATGTCGTCCAGCCCGGTTCCGCCCGGTAGGGCATAGGAGCCGGCGTAGCCGATGGACGAGGATGGCACCCCCGTGGCGAGGTCGCTGGTGGAGGAGACGCCGTACGCACCGTAGCTAGTCGAGGTGACCTGGGTCCCGGACGAGTCGACGAGGCCGGCGACGCCACCGAGCCAGTCCGTGATCGCCTGGTAGCTGCCATCGCCGGCCGTGACCGAGGCGAGCCGGCCTGCCGGACCGTACACGTAGTCGGCGGTGGTTGCCCCGCTGGCCGCCGTGTCCTCCACCGGCTGCGGAAGTGGGTTGTTGGTGTCCCACACCGTGTGCTGGATCTGTGTACTGCCGAGGTCGGCCGAGGACAGGTCCCCGGCGTAGTCGTAGGTGTAGCTGAACTTCCCGGCCGGCGTGGCGGCTGAGGACAGCTGGCCTGCTCCGTTGTAGGCGAAGGTCTGGTTGCCGGTGCTGGTGAGGTTGCCGTCGGCGTCATAGCCGTCGATGACGGTGGTGGCGCCGGTGACGGACTTGGTGAGTTCCTCGGCGGCATTGTAGGAGTTGGTCGTGGTCAGGCCGTCGGTCTCGCTGCTGGTGATATTTCCGGCCTGGTCGTAGCCGTAGCTGGTTTCATTGCCGGGAGTCACCGCCGTGGTGGCGCTGGTGGTGGCCGAGCCAACTCCGGTGCTGGCGGTGAGCGTGAAGGTATAGGCGGTCCCGGCGGTGAGCCCGGCGACCGTGGCCGTGGTGTCGTACGGGCCGGCGGTGGCCGTGACCCCGCCCGGCGCAGCGGTGACGGTGTAGCCGGTCAGAGCGCTGCCGCCGGTGGACGAGGGCGGAGTCCAGGTCACGGCGGCGGAAGCGGCCCCGGCGGTGACCTTCACCCCGGTCGGAGTGGCGGGCACGGTGGTGGACGGCAGCGTCCAGACCTCGTTGCTGGCGCCAGCCACGCAGGTGTAGATGTCCAGTTGGGTGCCGTTGGTGGTGGACGAGCCCGGATCATCCAGGCACTTGCCGGACTGCGGGTTGACCAGATAGCCGCCCGGGGCCGGTTCCCACACCTGATTGGCCTGGCCCAGGCAGCTGTACAAATCGACCAGCGTGCTGTTAGCGGTGCCATTCCCCTTGATGTCCAGGCACTTGCCGAACGCGCGGACGGTCCCGTCCGGCTCCACCGTCCAGTCCTGGGCCGCACCGCCCGTGCAGGAACTGATGTCGATCGGGTTGCTGTTACTGGCCGAGCCGTTCTTGTCGTCCAGGCACTTTCCGGCCAAGCCGGAGCTGAGTGCTCCGGCGGGCGCGGGTGAACTGGACGGCAGCCGCCACTGCTGCTGTGGCTGCCCGTTGCAGTTGGCGATGATCAGCTGGGTACCGTCGGTGGTACTGGCGTTCGGGTCGGACAGGCACATGCCCGAGACCGGGTTGACCACGGAGTGGTTGCTGCCGACCTTCCACTGCTGATTGGCCTGGCCCACGCAGGTGTAGTGGTCGATGAGCGAGCCGTTGGCCGTGCCGGCGCCCTTGACGTCGAGACACTGACCGTTGATCCGGATCGTCCCGTCGCTCTGTACGGCCCAGACCTCGGCCGCGCCACCGTTGCAGGAGTAGATGTCGACCTTGCCCCCGGCCGTCGTGCTGTTAGCGGAGTCGTCCAGGCACTTGCCCGCCATGCCGCTCGTCGCCGCTCCGGTGGGGATCGACGGTGCCGCCGGATCGGGGGCCGAGCCGGTGGCTGTTCCCGCGGAGCCGGCACTGCAGGCCGCAGACGACGACGAATAGCAGGCCGAGGCCAGGCGGCCGTCGGAGTCGTAGCCGTAGTACCGGCTGGCCTGCGCGGTCCCCGCCTGGGTCACCGTCACCTGCGTGGGCTGACCGTCGCCGTTCAGGGTCAGCCCGTAGGAGTCCAGCGTGCTCCCGCCATGGGTGTCGGTGATACCGGTCAGCTGGCCCGCTCCGTCGTAGCTGCGGGATTCGGCGACACCGTTCGGCTCGGTAGTGGACACCAGGTTGCCGGCAGGATCGTAGGAGTAGCTGGTCGTCGCCGAGCCGTTGGCCAGGGCGGAGATCCGGCCGTCCTGATCATAGGTGTAGGCGACTTTGGTCCCGTCCGGGTAGGTGCGGGAGGTGACATTCCCGGCCGCGTCGTAACCGTAGCTGAACGAGCCGGAGCCCGGCCCCGTCTGCGACGTCAGGTTCCCGGCTGCGTTGTAGGCCAGGGTCCGGGAGCCGGCGGCGTCGGTCACGCCCGTGATGTCACCGTTTGCGTCGTAGCTGTAGGTAACCGAAGGAGTGCCGTCGGAGTAGGTAATTTTCTTCGGCTGGTCGTCGGCGTCAAAGGTCGTCGTGCTGGTGATGTCGCGCGCGTCGGTGAAGTCGACCTGATTTCCGTCACCGTCGTATCCGTAAGTGACCGAGTTGCCCAGCGCGTCCTTGGTCTTGACGACCCGGTCGTCGGCGTCGTAGGTGTAGCTGACCGTGTTCTGGTCCGGGTCGGTCTGGGACACGAGTTCCCCAGCCGGGTCGTACACCGACTTGGCCACACCGCCGTCGGCGGCGGTCACGGACGTCAGGTGTTCATCGCCGTCGTAGCCGTACCGGGTGACCTGTGACCTGGCGTCGGTCACGGTCTGCTGGTATCCCTCGGCGTCATAGGTGTACGCCGTGGTGTACCCGTCCGGATTCGTCACCGATGTCAGCTGGCCGCTGCCGTTGTACGCGTAGGTCGTGATGTAGGCAGTGGCATTGGCCCCGGCCGCGTTGCCGCGCGGGTCGGTCGAACCGGTGAGGTTACCGTCCGAGTCGTAGGTGTACGACGTCTTCCCGCCGGACGCACTGGTGACCGAGGTGGTCTCGTCCATCGAGTTGTAGGTGAACGTCGTCTGGTCGTCGTCGGCGTCCGTGTAGGTGAGCGGGTTGCCATTCCCGTCGTACGTCCACTGCTGCCCGTGGCCGAGGGGATCGGTCTGGCCGGTCAGATCCCCGTTGTTGTCGTAGGCCATCGTGGTGACGCCGCCCAACGGGTCGGTGACCTGGGTCTGCTGCAGGAACTGGTTGTAGGCGTAGGTCGTCATCTTGCCCAGTGGGTCGACCGACTCCTGCAGCATGCCGCCGCCGCTGACGTAGCTGCTGACGCCGCCGTCCGGGTCGGTGACGTCGGTTTCCTGCAGACCACCACTGGTGGTGGTGTAGGAGAAGGTGGTGGTGTCGCCAGTCCCGTTCTGCTGGCTGGTTACCTGCCCGGACGAGTTGTAGACGTTCCGGATCACGTAGTTCCCGTTCGGATCCTTTACCGACGACAGCAGGCCCGCCGGGTTGTAGCCGTAGGTGGTGGTGTTTCCATCGGGATCGGTCACCGATGTGAGCTGGCCACCGGTGTAGCCGTAGCCAATTGCCTGCCCGTTCGGCAACCCGATCTGGGTCAGCAGGCCACTGGTGTAGGACAGGGACACCGCCTGTCCGGCCGCGTCGGTGATCGAGTCGATCTGGCCGGAACCGTTGTAGTGGAACGTCAGTCCGCGGCCGGTGGCGTCGTTCTCGGCCATGACCTGGCCGGCGGGATTGAAGTGCAGCACGTGGTGGTCGGCCGCGGTCAGGGTGTACCCGGTCAGGGTGCCGGAGGAGTCGGTCACTTCGGCCAGCACCGACCGGGCCCCGCCCGGCGAGGTGAAGCCGCCATTCCCGTTGCTGGTGTAGACGTACTGGGAGCCGTCTTCGGCAGTAAGGCTGACGTTGCCGTTGCTCTGCGGCGACAGAGACGTCTGCCAGGGAAGAGACCAGCCGGGACCCATCGGCCCAGCAGTCGTCACACCGGACGCGTAGCTGCGGGTGATTGTCAGTGGGTATCCGGGGCTCTTCAGGCTGGCGTCGGCGAAGGAGTCGGCGTATTGTCCCGTGGCCGTGCTGACGGGATCGGCCACAAACTCTTCGGCCTGGCCCGGGCCGGCGCTGTCACCGCAGAGGCAGCCGTAGAGTTCGCCTGCTGGGATGGCGAAGTCCCACATCAGCGCGTCATTGCTCGCCGGCAACCCGTTGCTGATGTCGGTGATGACCGCACCCGCGGCCAGCGCGGCGTTACCGAACTCCGGTGCGTCGATGCCGCCGCAGGTCTGCATCACCGAGGCCGGGACCGTCGTCGTCACGGAGACGGAGTCGCCGGTCGCATATCCCGACGGTGCGGTAACAACCTGCTCGCTGAAATCGAGGACTTCTCCGGTGTCGCAGAAGGCACTCCAGCTCACCTGGACCTGGTGTGAAGCGCCCGATGGGTCGTCCGTGGATATATCGGCGGAGATCGTCAGTGGCTCGCTCGGGTAGACCACGCCGACGTACTGCCCAGTGGTGCAGCCGGAGTCAAAGAAAGGATTGCAGTTACCTGCGACAAAGCCGCTGGGCCCGGTCACCGTGACGTTCAGGACACTGGCCATGATGTCGTCGGCCACGTCTGCCTTGGGCGCAGCCGATGGCCCGGACGATGAACCGGCCGCGTGTTGCCCGGCGGCCTTCACTACCTTGAGCTTTGCCGGTCCGGTGTGCTGTCCGGAGACGTCCACCGCCAGCGCATGCTCGTGTATGGCGTCGGCGGCCAGTTGCCTGCCCTTGAGGGATCCGGCCTTGCGGTGGGCTCGGCTGACGCGGGCGGCCGAACGTTCCCTGGCCAGCGACAGGTCGTGATGGACCTGGGCCCGACGTGCGGGCAGATCGGCTTCGGGTCCGTGCCAGGTGGCCGCGCGGACCACTGGCCCCGGCTTGGCCGTCGTGCCCGCTCCAGCGGTTTGCGACACCAGCCCCAAGGGCAGCAGCAAGGCTCCCGTCAGCACCAGGGCACGACGGATCAACGGGGGGCAACGCAGCATATCCGCTCCCATTCGGCGGCGCCCCCACCCCGTAGGCGCTCGGTACGGTCCCAGGCGGATCAAAACAGATTCTTAGCAAAACAAACAAGGTTCTCATTTATAACGAAACTAATAAAACACTTTCAGTCATGCCCTGCCAGATCATGAGCTGCCATGACTACGGTGCGCAACAGCCTGCGTGACGGCCCTGCTCTCAGCGGCCCCGCGCAGGGGCGGCGGGCCCGGTGCGGCGCGGTCAGCCAGCGGCGATACTGACCGAATGGCACCGGCCCCAGCGAACGCCCGTGAGTTGCTGGCCACCTTGCTGCAGCCGGATTCGTTCCGGTCCTGGGACACTGCCCTGGCCGAGGTCGCGGCCGATCCGGGCTACGCCGCTGACCTGGCCGCGGCCCGGGCCTGGACCGGGCAGGACGAGTCGGTGGTCACCGGCGAGGGACGGATCGGCGGGCATCAGGTCGCCGTGGCCGCCAGCGAGTTCGGGTTCCTGGGTGGGTCGATCGGGGTCGCGGCCGGGGAACGGCTGGCCCGGGCGGTGGAACGGGCCACGGCCGAGCGGCTGCCGTTGCTGGCCCTGCCGGCTTCCGGCGGCACCCGCATGCAGGAGGGCACCCTGGCCTTCCTGCAGATGGTGAAGATCACCGCGGCGGTGACCGCGCACCGGGCAGCCCGGCTGCCGTACCTGGTCTACCTGCGGCACCCGACCACCGGCGGGGTGCTGGCGTCCTGGGCCTCGCTCGGGCACCTGACCCTGGCCGAACCGGGCGCGCTGATCGGGTTCCTGGGCCCGCGGGTGTACGAGGCGCTGCACGGCGAGCCGTTCCCGGCCGGGGTGCAGACCGCCGAGAACCTGGCCGCCCACGGGCTGGTCGACCGGGTGCTGAGCCCGGGTGACCTGGGCCGCCTGGTGGCTCAGGTACTGGACGCACTGGCTGGTGCCACTGGGGTTTCTGAGGCGCAGGTGAGGCCGGAAGCTGTGGCGGGACCCGAAGCCGGGGACGCCTGGGCCGCGGTACAGCGAACCCGGCGGCCGGACTATCCGGGCGCCCGCGACCTGATCGCCGCGGCCGCCACCGCGGTGGTGCCGATCCGGACCGGGAGCGTGCTCCTGGCCCTGGCCCGGATCGGCGGCTACCCGGTGGTGCTGGTGGCCCAGGACCGGGACGCCCCCGACCCGGGGCCGAACGCGCTGCGGGTGGCCCGGCGGGGCCTGCGGCTGGCCGCCGACCTGGGCCTGCCCCTGGTCACAGTGATCGACACCCCGGGCGGCGAACTGTCCGCCGCCGCCGAAGAGGGCGGGCTGGCCGAGCAGATCGCGCACGGCCTGGCCGAACTGCTGGTACTGCCGGTGCCCACGATCTCGGTGCTGCTCGGCCAGGGCACCGGCGGCGCCGCGCTGGCCCTCCTGCCCGCCGATCGGACGGTGGCCGCCGCCGACGCCTGGCTGGCCCCGCTGGCCCCCGAGGGGGCCAGTGCGATCGTGTTCCGCGATCCCGGCCACGCGGCCGGTCTGGCCCGCCGTCAGGGCATCCGCGCCGCCGACCTGGCCGCGGCGGGCGTCGTCGACGAGGTGGTCGCCGGGACCGGAGACCTGGCCGCGGACCTGGGGCAGGCCGTGCACCGGGCCCTGGCCGAGCTGACTCGGCAGGACCCGCAACGCCGGCTGACCGACCGCACCGCCCGCTACCGCGCGCTGGGTCGATGACGACCGTGAACCAGCCCGGGCCGGGACCGGTCACCCCCTGGCCGCCGCGACGCTGGGCTCCCGCGCCGATTAGTTTCCGGCCCCGGTTCCGTCCCTACCTGTGAACGAACGGATGGGAACCGGGAGGAATCATGAACGAGCGCTCGCGCTGGGTGGCGCTGATAGTGCTGTGCACCGGGATGCTGATGATCGTCCTGGACATGACCATCGTGAACGTGGCCCTGCCCTCGATCCAGGGCGATCTGGGCTTCAGCCAGTCGGGCCTGGCCTGGGTGGTGAACGCCTACCTGATCGCGTTCGCCGGGCTGCTGCTGCTGGCCGGGCGGCTGGGTGACCTGGCCGGACGCCGGAACGTCTTCCTGGCCGGGCTGGGCGTCTTCACCGCCGCCTCGCTACTGTGCGGACTGGCCACCAGCCAGGCCCTGCTCATCACCGCCCGGTTCGTGCAGGGGGCCGGGGGCGCGCTGACCTCGGCGGTCATCCTGGGCATGATCGTCACCATGTTCGCCGACCCGCAGGAGCGGGCCCGGGCCATCGGGGTGTTCGCGTTCGTAGCCTCGGCCGGCGCCGCCGTGGGCCTGCTGGCCGGGGGCGTCATCACCCAGCTGCTGAGCTGGCACTGGATCTTCTTCGTCAACCTGCCCATCGGGGCCCTGACCGCGATCGCGGCCCGGCGCGTGATCGAACACGACCGCGGCGCGGGCCTGCGGGCCGGGGCTGACGTGCCCGGGGCCGTGCTGGTCACCGCGGCCATGATGCTCGGCGTGTACACGATCGTCGGCCCGGCCGCCCAGCAGGGCTGGCTGGCCACCGAGACCCTCGGCCTGGCCGCGGCCACCCTGGCCCTGCTGGCCGGCTTCATCCTCCGGCAGCGCACCGCCCGGCACCCGCTGATGCCGCTGCGCGTGTTCGCCTCCCGCATGGTGACCGGGGCCAACCTGGTCCAGGTGTTCGGCACGGCGGGCATGTTCGGGATGTTCTTCCTCGGCTCGCTCTACCTGCGCGAGATCATGCACTACGACCCGCTGCAGATCGGCCTGGCCTTCCTGCCGGTCGCGGTGGTCATGGGCACGCTGTCGGTCCGGTACACCGACCGGCTGGCCCTGCGCTTCGGCCCCCGCCCGGTCATGCTCACCGGCCTGGGCCTGATCGCGGCCGGCCTGGCCCTGTTCGCGCTCGCCCCGGCCAGCGGCGGCGCCTACCTGCCGCACGTCTTCCCGGTCGCGCTGCTGATCGGCACCGGCTCCGGCCTGTGCTTCCCGGCCCTGATGACGCTGGCCATGTCCGGCGCCACCGACCAGGACGCGGGCCTGGCCTCCGGCCTGGTCAACACGACCGGGCAGATCGGCGGGGCCCTGGGCCTGGCCGTGCTGGCCACCGTGTCGGCCGCCCGCACCAGCGCCCTGACCGCCCGGCACCAGACCCCGGCCGCGGCCCTGACCGGCGGCTACCACCTGGCCTTCTGGATCGCCTGCGGCCTGGTCGTGGCGGCCGCGGTGGTCACGGTGACCCTGCTGCGCCCGGCCCCGGCTGAGGCTCCGGCTTCGGCTCCGGCCGAGGCGTCACCAGAACTTCATGTCGACCGCGCGGAGCCGGCGCTGGTGGATGCGCACGGCTCGCTCGGCCGCGCCGGGTGAGACCAGATCACCCCACGCTCCCGCGGCCGCCTGCCCCAGCGCCAGCAGCGCTTGCACCTCGCTGGCCCTGAGGTGGGCGGCCTGCACGAGGCGGGTCCCGAACCCCATGTGCCAGCGTTCGTCCCGCAGGACCAGCTCCGCGCCCCGGCGCACCCCGGGGAGCGGAGCTGACAGTCTGTCCAGCGCGTCCAGCAGCGCGTTCTGGCCCGCCAGCAGGACCACGCCTTCGAGCACCATGTGGTACAGCCCGACCGCGGCGATCAGCCCGTCGCCGTCTTCGGCCAGACTCCGGGCCGTGGCCGGGAGGCGCTCCTCGAACAGGGCCACCAGTTCGGCCCCGACCAGGGTGCGCAACACGTCGAGCCGGGCCGCCGGGCCGGCCCCGGGGACCGCCGCGACCTCGGCCGCGACCCGGTCGAAGAACCGGGCGTGGCGGTGCTCGTCCCGGGCCTGGGCCCGGAAGCAGGCCGCCATCCACTCGTTGGTGGCGGCGCCCTCGAACGGCTCGATGTGCTCGGACACCGCCGACTCGGCGATACAGAAGCCCGCGATCAGCCCCAGGACCCGGGTCCGCTCGGCGTCACCGAGCCTCGGCCAGGCCGCCTGGTCGGGCCCGAAGTCGAGGGTCGTCTCGTCCCACTGCAGCGACTCGGCCAGCAGCACGAAGTGGTCGTAGCTGTTGATCATGAATTAGTTTCCCGGGTCCCGCGCGCTCTGCTCCCGGGGGTGGGGCCGGGGGATCAGCACGGCGTCCGGGCCACCGGCGGCCCGGACCGCGGCCGCCACCAGCTCGTGATCGGGGGACAGCTGGCACACCGGGTCGGTCCGGGCCGCGTCCCCGGTGAGCTGGAACGCCTGGCAGCGGCAGCCGCCGAAGTCGAGCTCGCGGCGGTCGCAGCTGCGGCAGGGATCGGGCATCCAGTCCGTGCCCCGGAAGGCCTGGAAGACCGGGGACTCATCCCAGATCCAGGCCAGGGGGTGCTCGCGCACGCTGGCCCGGGGCAGCGGGACCTGGTGCGCGGTCGGGCAGGGCAGCACGTCGCCGTTGGGCACCACGGTGAGCTGCCGCCGCCCCCAGCCGCCCATGCAGGGCTTGGGGTAGCGGCCGTAGTAGTCGGGCAGGACGTAGATGATCTCCATCCGGCCCCGCAGCCGCTCGCGCGCGGCCCGGACCACGGTCTCGGCCCGCTCCAGCTGGTCCCGGCTCGGCAGCAGGCCGTCGCGGTTACGCTCGGCCCAGCCGTAGTACTGGGTGTGGGCCAGCTCGATACGGTCCGCCCCCAGCTCCTCGGCCAGGGCCAGGATGCCGGCCATCCGGTCGACGTTGTGCCGGTGCAGGACCACGTTCAGGGTCAGCGGCCAGTCCAGCTCCTTCACCATCCGGGCCGCGGTCAGCTTGCGCTGGAAGGAGGGCGTGCCCGCGATGCGGTCGGACAGGTCGGCCTCGTCGGCCTGGATGCTGATCTGCACGTGGTCCAGGCCCGCGGCCCGGAGCTCCTCAGCCCGGCGCGCGGACAAGCCGAGCGCGCTGGTGATGAGGTTGGTGTACAGGCCCAGCTCGGCGGCGTGCCGGGTGATCTCGGTGAGGTCGCGGCGCTGCAGCGGCTCACCGCCGGACAGATGGAGCTGCAGCACGCCCAGTTCGCGGGCCTCGTCCAGCACCCGCCGCCACTCCGCGGTGGTCAGCTCATCGCCGTAGCCGGCCAGGTCGAGCGGGTTCGAGCAGTACGGGCACTGCAGCGGACAGGCGTAGGTCAGCTCGGCCAGCAGCCCGAACGGCCTATCCATCGCTGACCTGCAAGCGGCCGGCCGCGGCCAGCCGGTCCAGGAACTGGCCGACCTCGTCCGCGGGCACCCGGTTGTACTGAGGCTCCAGCTCGGCCACGATCTCGGCCAGGGTCCGCTGCCCGTCGCACAGGCCGAGCACGGCCGCGCCGGTGTCGTTGAGCACGGTGATCGCCTCCGGCGACTGCAGCACGTGCCGCTGCCGGGTCTGGTCGAAGGACAGCCGGACGTGCGGGGCCAGCTTCGGCCGCGAGCCCAGCTCAGTCATGGCCGTAGGCTCCGTCGATAGCGTCCATGATGGCCCACAGGACATCGCACTTGAACGACAGCGCGGCCACCGCGGCGGCCTGCTGCTCGGGGGTGCGGCAGTACTCGGTCACCACCTCCAGCGCGTGCTCGCTGTCCCGCGGTGCCTGGGTCAGCCGGGACCGGAAGTAGGCCAGCCCGGCCGGGTCGATCCACGGGTAGTAGCGCTCGAACGCGGCCAGCCGCTCGGCCATCAGGTCCGGCGCGAACAGCTCGGTCAGCGACGAGGCCACCGCCTCCACCCACGGCCGGGTCCGGGCGAAGGTCACGTAGGCCTCGACCGCGAACCGGACCCCGGGCACCACCTGCCGCTGGCTGGCCACGTCCTCGCGGTCCAGCCCGACCGCCTCCCCCAGCCGCAACCAGGCCTCGATGCCCCCGGCTTCGGTTCCGGAACCGTCGTGGTCGGTGATGCGCCGGATCCAGCGGCGGCGGACGTCCCGGTCGGGGCAGTTGGACAAGATCGCCGCGTCCTTGTGGGGAATGGCCTCCTGGTAGCAGTAACGGTTGGCCACCCAGCCCTGGATCTGAGCCCGGTTCAGGGTGCCGGCGTTCATGGCCCGGTGAAACGGATGCGCGTCGTGGTACCGCTGCGAGTGCGCCCGCAGCGCGGAGACGAAGCCGCCGGTGGCGGCGGTGTCGTTCGCGGCGGTGTCGTTCGCGGTCAGGGTCACCATGCACCTCAGATCTGCAGTTCCAGCCCGTCGGCGGCGACTTCGACGCCGTGGCCGGCCAGCGTGCGCCGTTCCGCCGAATCCTCGAGCAGGATGGGGTTGGTGTTGTTGATGTGGGTGTAGATCGTGCGCGTGCCTCCGGCGGCCAACTTGGCCAGCTCGGCCAGGCTGCCGCCGGGACCGCTGATCGGCAGGTGCCCCATGTCGCGGGCGGTCTTGCCGGCCAGCCCGAGCCGGATCAGCTCGTCGTCCTCCCAGCAGGTCCCGTCGACCAGCAGCGCGGCGCAGCCGTCCAGTTCGGCCCGGATCGAGGCGGTCAGCTCGGGCAGGCAGGGCAGAAAAACCAGGGTCCCGCCCTGGGCCCCGGCCTGGCTGAAGCGGTAGCCGACAACCCGGCCGGCCGCGTCCTGCGGACCGAACCGGGCCCGCTTGGCGGTGGGCACGTAAAAGGCCCGGTAGGACAGCCCGCCGCCGAGCGGCACCTCGCCGTCGGCGCCGGGCTCGACCGGATGCCAGCGGACCGGGCAGTAGGCGCCGAGCACCCGCAGCAGCCCGGTGCCGTGGCACAGCACATCGTGTACGGCTTCGGTGGCGTACACGTCCAGGCCACGGCCCTCCCGGAGCAGCAACAGGCCCAGGGTGTGGTCCAGTTCGGCGTCGGTCAGCAGCACCGCCCGCAGCGGCACCTGGCGCTCCTCCCCCAGCAGTATTTCCTCCCCGCCACCCATCCCTCGGCGTGGGTGCAGCGCGGGGAAGCCCTCGATCTGCGCCTGGACGTCGGGCGAGGCGTTGAGCAGGAACCACTGCTTGCGGTCGGCGCTGACCGCCACCGACGACTGGGAGCGCGGGCGGGCCGGTCGCGACCCGTCCCGCACCGCCCGGCACGGGGGGCAGGTGCAGTTCCACTGCGGGAATCCTCCGCCCGCGGCTGAGCCCAGCACCCGCACCCACATACCGGTTGGTGGCCTCTACTCCCAGTCTTCCTTGGTACCCATGTAGGCGGTCGCCTCGGCCGACACCCGGATCTCCTCGAAACCCGGGGTCTCCCAGTCGTGCCCGTGGGGCCGGCTCGTGTGCTGGTCGCGGTTCATAGCTGTCTCCTTTGTTAGTCGGGTAGGGCGAACACGAACAGGGCGGCGCCGTGGGGAGCCCCGAGCATGCCGGGGTTGAACCCCTCGATCCAGCCGCCCCACCCGCTGGGCACGGCGATGTACTGCTTACCGTTGACGCTGTAGGTGGACGGGCTGCTGTGGTGGCCGCTGCCGCACTGGAACTGCCACAGCTGCTCCCCGGTGCGGGCGTCCAGCGCGTTGAACTCCCCGGTCGGCTCGCCCGCGAAGACGAGGCCGCCCGCGGTGGCCAGCACCGACGCGCACATCGGGGTGTCGTTGCGCCAGCGCCACGCTTCCTGGCCGGTGGCCGGGTCGAAGGCCGTCACCATCCCGTAGGCGTCCTCGATGTCGACCGCGACCCCCGCGCCCCAGTAGGGGATCCCTTCCTTGAACTCGCGCCGCCGCCGGGTGGCGGTCGCGCCGACCTCCTGGATCGGGACATAGAGCAGCCCGGTCTGTGGGCTGTAGGCCGCGTGCGTCCATTCCTTGCCGCCGGCCGGCCCGGGCCAGAAGTGCACCGGGTCCCCCTCCTTGTCGGGGTACAGCTTGGGCGTGACCTTGCCGTCGGGGGTGATCTCACCCCAGGTGATCCGGTCCACGAACGGGAACACCCGGATCAGCGCGCCGTCGGTGCGGTCGAGGATGAAGCCGTAGCCGTTCTTGTCGAAGTGGGCCAGCACCTTGCGGCCGTCCAGCTCGAACAGGATGTGCTCGGAGATGCTGTCGTAGTCCCACACGTCGTGCGGGTTGTATTGGTAATGCCAGCGGATCTCACCGACGTCGGGGTCGACCGCGACCAGGCTGTCGGTGAAGAGGTTGTCGCCGGGCCGGACCTCGCCGTCGAAGTCGGGCGCGGGGTTGCCGGTGCCGACGTAGAGCAGGTTCAGCTCGGGGTCGTAGGTCCCGGTCAGCCAGCAGTTGGCCCCGCCCCGGGCCCAGGCCTCACCGTCGGACGGCCAGGTCTCGGAGCCGGGCTCGCCCGGCTTGGGCACGGTGTAGCAGCGCCAGCGGTGCTCGCCGCTGTCGATGTCGAACGCGTCCAGGTGCCCGCGCACCCCGAACTCGCCGCCGGAGCTGCCCACGATGACCATGTCCTTGATGATCAGCGGCGCCACGGTGGCGCTCTCCCCGGCCCGCACGTCGCCGTAGACCTTGTCCCACACGGGTTTGCCGTCGGTGGCGTCCAGCGCGACCAGGTGCGCGTTCTGGGTCACGTAGAACACCTTGCCGTGGGCCACCGCCACCCCGCGGTTGACGTTGCCGCAGCACAGCGACACGTCGAACGGGATCGCGTGCCGGTACCGCCACAGCTCCTGGCCGGTCACGGCGTCGATGGCCCAGCACCAGCCGTCCCAGCCGGTGATGTACATGACGCCGTCGACGACGATGGGCGAGGCCTCGAACGCGTACGTGGTCGCGCCCGCCTGCAGGCCGACCGCGCCGCACTGGAACACCCAGGCGGGCGTGATCCGGCTGACGTTCTCGGTGTTGATCTGGTCCAGTTCGCTGTAGCGCTGCCCGTCGTAGGCCCCGTAGTAGGTGAGCCAGTTCTGCGGCTCCTCGCTGCGGGCGCGGCGGATCCGCTCGTAGTTGACGCCGCTGGTCACCTCAGGCGCGGTGCCCGGGATCAACGCCAGCGTCGAGTTGCTGACGGCATGGCCAGCGTCCACATATGGTTCTGCCGTATCGGTCATGTCCTGCTCCTTTGCACGATCGTGGCGGGCCCGGCAGCCGATTACGGCCGCGGCTGCTTCGGGCGGTCCAGGCGGGCCTCGGCCGGGGTCTCCCCCATCACGACGATCGCCCCGGTCAGTCCGCGGCCCTCGTCGTTGCCGGTCGGCGAGCTGAACCAGTAGTAGCCCGGCCCGTCCAGGTGGAGCGTGGCCGAGCCCCGGGAGTGGTTGACCAGCCAGATGAACTGGCTGTCCCCGTTGCTGGGCAGCAGGGCACAGTGGGTGTTCAGGTCGTCGTTGATGAGCTCCAGCTCCAGCTCCCCGCCGTGCGGCAGCACCAGCACCGAGGGCTCGAAGACCAGCTGGTCGGGCTGGATCCGGACCGTGGCCGACATCCGGCCGTCGGGACCCTCCTTGGCCTGCTCGATCTTCCCGGTCCCCAGGACCCGGCCGATCGTCGCCTTGTTCTGCGTGTCCAGGCCGATGTCGCTCAGCGTGGTGGCCCGCTGTTCTGATTGAGTCGTCATCGCCTCCTCCTATCTCCTGCTGTAGTCACTGGACTGGTTTGAGAATGACCTTGGTGTAGCCGTCGACTCGCTGGTCGAACTTCTGGTACGCGGCCGGGGCCTGCTCGAGCGGGAGCTCATGGGAGACCACGAAGCTGGGCGTGGCCCGGCCCTCGGTGATCAGGTCGCGCAGCTGGCGGTTGTAGCGCTTGACGTTGGCCTGGCCGGTCCCGACCCGCAGGCCCTTCTCGAACAACCGGCCGATGGCCACCAGCAGCAGGCCCTGCCGGGCGTGCTCGTCGACGCCGCCGGGGTCGGACGGCACGTACAGGCCGGGCACCCCGAGCGCGCCGGTGGGCCGGACCGTCTGCACCAGTTGGTTCAGCACGGCGGCCGGCTCCTCCCGGTCGCCGGTCCGGGCCGAGGCCTGGTAGCCGACGGCGTCCACGCCCTTGTCGGTGCCCTCGCCGTGGGTCTCGTCCTTGATCTGCTGCACCGGGTCACCGCGGGAAAAGTCGACCGGGACCGCGCCGATCTCGCTCGCCTTGGCCAGCCGTTCCGGCACCCGGTCAACCACGAACACCCGGGCCGCCCCGCGCAGCAGCGCCGAGTAGGCCGCCATCAGGCCGACCGGCCCGGCCCCGTAGACCGCGACGGTTTCCCCCGGGGCCACCGCGGCCAGCTCACAGCCGTGGTATCCGGTGGGGAAGATGTCGGCCAGCAGCGCGTAGTCGGCCTCGTGCTCGGAGCCCGCAGGCAGCAGCAGGCAGTTGAAGTCGGCGTACGGGACGCGCAGGTAATCGGCCTGGCCGCCCGGGTACGGGCCCATGGCCACGTAGCCGTAGGCCCCGCCCGCGAACCCGGACGGGTTGACGGTGAGGCAGAAGCCGGTGAAGCCGGCCTGGCAGTTCTTGCAGAAGCCGCAGGCCACGTTGAACGGCATCACCACCCGGTCGCCCGGTTCCAGGCTGGTGACCCCGCTGCCGACCTCTTCGATCACGCCCAGGTTCTCGTGCCCGAACACGATGCCCGGCTCGGCGGCGGTCCGGCCCTCGTACATGTGCAGGTCACTGCCGCAGATGCAGCTGGACGTGATCCGCACGATGGCGTCGTTGGGGTGCTCGATCCGGGGGTCGGGAACCTCTTCCACCGCGACCTCGAACGGCTTGCGGTAGACCACCGCGCGCATGCCCAGATCACGCTCCCTTCCCGATCGATCCTGTCCGCTATCGCCCTTGGAAGTCGGCTTTGAGGCGGTTAGCCTGCGGGCATGGTCTCTTGTAACGCGTGTTGCACCTCCGGGTAACAGCCTCGGAAAACGGCCGCCACCTAACAACGGGATTGGGATGAACGGCGCAAAAGACTCCACGAACGGCGCCGCGCTCGCGGTGGGCGGGAGCCCGCTCACCGGCAGCCGGCGGAACCGGATCGCCACCGCCCGGGAGCAGTACGCGGCCGGCGCGGACACCGTCCGGGGGGTGCGGCCGGAGATCCTGATGTCCTGGTACCGCTGCCGGGAGGAGTACGACGTCGATCCCGGCCTGGACCGGGCCCCGGCCGCGGCCGAGGTCAGCGCCCACTCCATCGAGCACGACGTGGTCTTCGCCGAACTGGGGGGCGAGGCCGCCATGGCCGGGACCTCGGCCGACGACGTGGACGGGCTGGTCACCGTGGCCGACCCGGACGGCCGGATCCTGGCCGTGTGGGGCAGCCGCCGCATCCAGCACCTGGCCGCGCAGAGCAACCTGGCTCCGTGGTCGACCTGGTCGGAGTGGGCCTGCGGGACCAACGGCATGGGCACCGCGCTGGAGAGTCACCGCCCGGTCATGGTCCGCGGGCCCGAGCACTGGTGCCGGAGCTTCCAGGACTGGACCTGCGCGGGCGTGGCCGTCCGCGACGTGGTCACCGACGACCCGCTGGCCGTGCTGAACCTCTCCTGCTGGCAGCATCCGCTGCCGGACTCGGTGCTCCCGTGGCTGCGCCGGGTGGCCGCGGCCACCGAAGCCAAGCTGCGGCAGCGGGCCCACCACAGCGGGACCTTACTGGCTGCGGCGTTCGCAGACGCCCGGGTGCCCGCGGCCATCCCCCTGGCCGTGGTCGACCCGGCCGGCAACGTGGTGCTGGCCAACAGCGAGGCGGCCGTGCTGACCGGCACCCCGGCCGACGTGCCGGCCTACGCACCGACCCAGCGGTGGGCGTCCCAGATCCCGGCCCTGCCGCACCTGGCCCGCCGGGTCACCGAACGCGCCCGCCAGGACCCGGGCTGGACCGGGTCGACGCAGGTCTTCGTCCCGTTCCTGGGCACGCCGATCCCGGTGGTGGCCCGGCCGGTGCTGATGGGCACCCAGGTGATCGGGGCCCTGCTGTCCTTCGGCTCCGAGGCCGACCCCGGGCCGGCCCTGGCCGGGGCCGGTACCGGGACCGGGGCCGGGCCGGCCGCGGCCCCCGGGCGGCTGCCCAGCCGGGTCGTCGCCCTCCGGGAGGACCGCTGGGTGCTGCTGGACCCGCGGGAGATCCGGTTCGCCGAGGCCGACGGCAACAGCGTCTGGCTCATCAGCGATCAGGGACGGCTGCTGGCCGCGGCCCGCGGCCTCGACCACCTCGAGCAGCAGCTCGGGACCAAGGGGTTCCTTCGCGTCCACCGCCGCTTCCTGGTCAACCTGAGCCGGGTCCGGGAGGTGGAGCACGGCCTCAAGGGCACGCTGTACCTGGCCACCGACCCGCAGGCCCGCGAGGTGGTGCCGGTCGCCCGCCGCCACGCCCCCCAGCTCCGGCAGGCTCTCGGCCTCTAAGCGGCGGCCACACCCACCCTTCTGGTCGCGTACGGAAATCATTCCGTCACTAATGGTTACTGCGACCGAATACGGGCACATCGGCAAGATCGAAAAGCGGTCAATCCGGGGGGATCAATGATCGGCCGACTTGCCGCCGCGATCGCTGCGGCCACCATCGCCGTACCGGCCGGGCTGGCGGGCGCGGTGACCGCCGGCGCGGCCACGACCGCCACCGCCACACCGGCGGCCGGGCCCGCCACCGGCTGGCAGCACGCCGCGCTGATCTACCACTCGGCGGGCCGGACCCAGCCGCAGTGGGAGCAGCACCTGATGGCGGTCAACGCGGCCGGGCAGTTCACCGGCCAGTGGCTGTTCGACAGTGTCATCGTGACCACCCAGACCATCGACGGCCACGACATCATGGACACCAGCCTGACCGGGACCAACCTCACCGATCTGCTCAGCCAGGAGTTCGCCGACGCGGCCGCGCTGGACCAGGCGGCCGCGGCCCTGGCCCAGAAATACGGCGCGCCCCCCAAGCCGATCCAGGTGGCGCTGGCCCTGCCCTGGCTGGACCCCCGGGTAACCAGCCTGACCGTGCCCGGGCGGACCTTCAACCTGAGCACCGCCTCGTCCCGGGCGGACGCGGCCGATTGGTACCTGGGGCAGGTCCAGTCGCGGGCTCAGGCCGCCCAGTGGTCGGAGCTCAGCCTGTACGGGGTCTACAACCAGCGCGAGGACGCCGCGGCCGGCTGGGGCGACCCGGCCTACTTCCAGGCCATGAACGCCAAGGCCCACGCGCTGGGTCTGGGCACGGTGTGGGCGCCCTACTACGACGGGCCCAACGCGTTCACCGGGGCCAGTCTGGGGTTCGACGTCGTCAGCGTTCAGCCCGAGTACTCGTTCCGGGACGCCCAGTACGAGGGGGTGGTCAACGACGCCCGCCTCTACAGCGCCGGGACCAAGGCCGCCGGGCAGAACCAGAGTTACGAGTACGAGCTGTCCAGCCAGGGCAACTCGGCCACCGAAGAGCAGGTCGCCCACCAGTACCTGGCCGTGGCCCAGGCCACCGGCGCGGCCAGGTACCCCCAGGTCTTCTTCACCGGCCTCGGCACCGACCTGTTCGACCAGACGTCGGGCCAGTCCGCGGTGGACGCCAGCGAATGGCAGGCCTACACCGACCTGACCGGGTACCTGGCCGGCCAGGCCATCGCCAACACCGACCTGACCGTCCCGTGGTCACCATCGGCCACCGCCAGCGGCAGCTCGCAGCAGACCACCTGGACGCTGCCCACGACCACCAGCCTGAGCTCGATCCGGGTCGACTTCAACGACGCCAGCGCGGCCAGCCTCTGGCGCGGTCAGGTCAGCGTCAGCGTGACCGGGCCGGCCGGGACCCGCCGGGCCTACGCGGTCCGGGCCGGCGGCGACTCGGTCAACCCGGCCTACAACTCGGTCCTGGTGCCGCTGCCCGCCCCGGCCGGCGGCAGCACCAGCACCGGGGTCACCAGCGCCACCATCACCATCAGCCGCCAGGGCGGCAGTCCCTGGCCGACCGTGCTGCGGGTGGTCGGCGGCCAGGCCGACCCGCCGATGATCGCCAACGGGAACAGCGGCGCCACCAGTTCGGCCTCGCCCCGGGTGGCTCAGGCGGGAGCGTACTCCGACTCCCAGGCGACCTACGCGGGCTGGTCCGCGGGCAAGCTCACCGACGGCCAGGTGTCCCCGTCCGGCAGCTGGGACTGGAGCGGGGTCATGGGCTGGAACTCTGAGAGTGGCCCGTTCCAGGTCACCATCAACCTGGGCCAGACGACCACCGTCGGCTCGGTCACGCTGGTCACCCACGCCGACCAGACGGCCGGAATCAACTGGCCGAACAACGTCAGCGTGGCCGTGGCCGCCTGCCCGCCCCAGACCACGGGCATCACCGGGCAGAGCTGCGCTCCGGCCGGCACCTCCGGCGCGGCCACGCTGGCCTCGCAGACGGTCACCGGCGGCTCGGACGCGGCCGACACCACCGGCTCGATCGCG
>DASXJM010000638.1:0-3275 GCA_036497405.1 Streptosporangiaceae bacterium
ACTGATCTCCTCCTGGTGCGACTTGCTCGATGAAAGGTTTTTCTAGTCCGTGGACGCTTCCCAGCCAGCGGGGTTTGTAACCGCTTGGATTCGGCGGTAACAGCGCCCGGCATGCGGGTACGGAAACCATGTGAGCCGACCTCTGTCCCGCTTGTTCACCCGTGGCCATGCCACCCCGCCCACGGCCGAGGAGAGTCCCCGCCGCCGGTTCCCGATCCCCCGGCCCGTCGACGTGGCCGAGCGCATCGAACGCGCGCCCGCCCTGGACGGGGCGGTCCGGTCGCTGTCCGACGGTGTGGTCCGCGCGCTGCCGGCCGGGCCGCGGGCCGACGCCCTGCACGGCGTGCCGTTCGGCCAGCCGGCTCACCCGGCCCTGGTCCGGCTGCCGCTGGGCTGCTGGACGTCGGCGGCCCTGCTTGACCTGTTCCCGGGCACCGAGCGGGCGGCCAGCACGCTGATCGCGGCCGGGATCGCCAGCTCGGTGCCGGCCACCGCCACCGGGCTGGCCGACTGGTCCGCGCTGCACCGGCACCAGCAGCGGGTCGGGCTGGTGCACGCCGCCTCCGGGGCCTGCGCGGCCACCTTGTTCTCGGCCTCGCTGATCGCCCGGGTCACCGGCTTCGTCAAGGTCGGCAAGGCGCTGTCGGCCGGTGGCCTGACCGCGGCCACGGTCGGCGGCTACCTGGGCGGGCACCTGGCCCTGCGGCTCGGGGCCGGGGCCAACCACGCCGAGCCCATCGGCCACCTGGCCGGGCTGGGCTGGCACGACGTGTGCCCGATCTACGACCTGCCCGACGGCCGCCCGGTCCGCCGCCAGCTCGGCTACCTGAGCCTGTTCGTGCTCCGGCGCGGGCCGGACGTCAACGTGCTGTCCGACCACTGCGCCCACCTGGGCGGGCCGCTGCATCAGGGCCGGGTGGCCGACGATGCCGACGACGAGTGCGTGACCTGCCCCTGGCACGGCAGCACGTTCCGGATCAGCGACGGAACCGTGGTGCACGGGCCGGCCACCGCGCGGCAGCCGTCGTTCCGCTGCCGGATCACCGAAAGCGGCATGGTCCAGGTCCAGCCGCGGACGTTAGCGCGCCGCGGCCAGCGGGACCGGGCTACGGGAAGAAGACCAGCTTCGCGGCCGCGATCACCCCGATGATCACGATGAGCACGCGCAGGGCGATCGGGGGCAGCCGCCGGCCGTACCGGGCCCCGAGGTAGCCACCGATGGTCGAGCCGACCGCGATCAGCCCGGCCAGGACCCAGTTGACGTGGGTGATGGCGATGAACACGATCGCCGCCACCCCGTTGACCAGGAAGGTGAGCACGTTCTTGAGGCCGTTGATGCGCTGCAGCGGCTCGTCCAGGAAGATGCCGAGCAAGCCGATCATCAGCACGCCCTGGGCCGCGCCGAAGTAGCCGCCGTAGACGCCGGACGCGCACACCCCGGCCCACAGCACCGGGCCGCCGTGCTGACTGCCTTCCCGGCGGTGCCCGGCCAGCCAGCCGTTCAGCTTGGGCTGCAGGACGACCAGCACGCACGCGATCAAGATCAAAACCGGAACAATGATTTTGAAGGTAGCGGCCGGGAGTTTCAGCAACAGCAGGGCTCCGGCGGCCGCGCCGATCGCCGAGGCACTGCCCAGCCGGAGCAGCCGCGGCCACTGGCCCGCCAGTTCCCGGCGGTAGCCGTAGGCGCCGCTGGCCCCCCCGGGGACCAGGCCCACGTTGTTGGAGACGTTGGCGGTGATCGGGGGCACCCCGAACGCCAGCAAGGTGGGGAACGTGATCAGCGACCCCGAGCCCACGATCGCGTTGATCCCGCCGGCCGCGATCCCGGCCGCGAAGACCGCGACGGCTTCAGGCAGACCAATCAAGGCTGAACCGTGCTCAGGGTTGGACCGCCCGCGCCGCCCAGCGGGCATGCCTGTACTCGACCTGCAACGGGACCCCGAAGCACTTGGACAGGTTGCGCTCGGTGAACACCTCAGCCAGCGGCCCGGCGGCCAGCACCGACCCCCGGCGCAGCAGCATGGCGTGGGTGAAGCCGTCCGGCACTTCCTCCACGTGGTGGGTGACCAGCACCATCATCGGAGCCTTGGAGTCCCGGGCCAGAGTGGAAAGCCGCCGCACCAGGTCCTCGCGGCCACCGAGGTCGAGCCCGGCGGCGGGCTCGTCCAGCAGCAGCAGTTCCGGGTCGGGCATGAGTGCCCGGGCGATCTGCACCCGCTTGCGCTCGCCCTCGGACAAGGTGGCGAACCGGCGCCGGATCAGGTGCGCGCAGCCCAGGGCGTCGAGCAGTTCCACCGCCCGGGTCACGTCGGAGGACTCGTACTCCTCCTTCCACCGCCCGAGGATGGCGTAGGAAGCGGTGAGCACGAGGTCGATGACCTTCTCCCCGGGGGGCACCTTCTCGGCCAGCGCGGCGCTGGCGATGCCGATCCGCGGCCGCAGGTCGAAGACGTCGACCTCACCCAGCCGCTCGCCCATCACCTCGACCGTGCCCTCGGTGGGGAACAGCGTGGTCGCGGCCACCTGGAGCAGGGTGGTCTTGCCCGCCCCGTTGGGGCCGATGAGGATCCAGCGTTCGTCCTCGTGGGCGGTCCAGTCGATGTTGCGCAGCAGCATCGACGTGTCCCGCCGGACCCCAACGCCGCGCAACCGCAACACCTCGTCGGACATTAACGTCACTCCCTCAGCCAGCGCGGCGAGTTCCTACTCAACGTGGCGGGCAGCCAGCGTCCAGACCCGAACCTACGCTACGACGCCGCGGCCGGCCCACCCGAACCCAGACCCGCTCGGTGTGCCCTTGGTCTCGGTCACGGTCCGATTCCCGAACCAGGGCCAGACCGTGGAATTTTGTCCGGTTTAGGGCGGCGAATCCGGATTTAAATAAAAGTTAGGTCTCACATCCGCATGAAATACGACGCGCTGCCCCAATCCCGGGTGAGGGGGTCGATAAGCTGACCGGCGCCTGACAGAACGCCTCTCGCGGTAAGGGGAAGGGCGTCACAGCTTCCGGACGTATCACCCTATGCAATCGATATATCCGGTAGACGCTGATGTGTCGTGAGTTCGCGTACGTAGTTGGTTAGTAACCCTGTGTTGCGCCACCGGCCCTGCTGCCGGGCCGCTGGATCGCGCAGGGCGAAGGCCACCGGAATAAGCAGACAGAAATGGAGCGGGATTACATGAACTTCCTGCAGAACCGTCCTCGCAAGCTGATGGCCACCGCCGCGCTGAGCGTCCCGCTTCTGGCCGCTGGCTCGACGGTGGTGTTCAGC
>DASXJM010000639.1:0-2696 GCA_036497405.1 Streptosporangiaceae bacterium
GTGGGACCGCAAGCCGTCCTGGAAGATCTGCACCCTGATCGGGTTCATCCTCGGCATCGCGGAGACGGTGCGGTCGATCGCCCTGCCGCTGCTGCCGATCTTCGCCATCTACATCATCCTGCGCCGCATCGGCTGGCGGTCCGTGGTCGGCGCGCTGGTCGCCTGCCTGGCTCCGGTGCTGCTCTACTGCACCTGGTTCTACTCGGTGTACGGGCAGTTCGGGATGACCGAGAGCACCGGCGTGTTCCTCTACTCGCGCACCATGGCCTTTGCCGACTGCTCGAAGATGGGGCCCATCCCGGCCAGCGAGCTGTCGCTGTGCACCACCACCCCGCCGGACCAGCGCCCGATGTCGCAGTCCTACATCTGGGCCAACCTCACCCCGCTGAACCGCTTCCCCCCGTCGAAGTTCTCGCCGCTGCCCAACCAGCTGGGCGAGGACTTCGCCAAGCGCGCGATCTTGCACCAGCCGCTCGGGTACGCGCAGATCGTCGGCTACGACACGATCCGGGTCTTCGAGTGGCGCCGGTACGTGTTCCCCAACGCGGCCACCTACGACGAGTACCTGTTCGGCTGGAAGTCGCTGCCGATTCCGTCCTGGGCCCGCGGGCACGTGGGGTCCTACGACTCGGACGTGGCCTACTACATCCGGGGCAACCCGCTCACTGACGTGGTCGAGCCGTTCGCCGGGGTGATGCGGGTCTGGCAGCGTTACATCTGGCTGCCGGGCACGGTCTACGGCGGGGTCCTGGCCGTGGGCCTGGTCGGCATGGCCCTGAAGTGGCGGCGGCTGGGCGGCCCGGCCACGGTGCCCTGGCTGATATCGGTGGGCCTGATCATGGCCCCGGCCATGACCGCGGAGTTCGACTACCGGTACGTGCTGCCCGCGGTGCCGTTCGGCTGCCTGGCCGCGGCCATGGCCTTCGGCACCGACACCAAGATGGGCAACTGGCTGACGGCCAAGGCGGCCGACCGGCAGACCCGCAAGGGGCGGGCCGTGGCCACGGCCGCGCCCGCGCCCGCCGTGACCGGCACCGACGCTCAGGAACTGTCCGAGGGCGAGACCGCCGCCTCGTAGACGAGCCGCCGGGGCAGGCCTGCCTCGGCGGCCACCGCGGCCACCGCGTCCCGCCGCGACATGCCGCCGGCCACCCGGCGCGAGACCTCGGCCACGGCCTCGTTCACGTCGGCGGGGCCGATCTCGCGGTCGGGCGCGCCCGCCACCACCACGGTGACCTCACCGAGCAGCTCGCCGGCCGCCCATTCGGCCAGTTCGGCCAGGGGTCCGCGCCGGATCTCCTCGTGGGTCTTGGTCAGCTCGCGGCAGACCACCGCCGCCCGGTCGCCGCCGAGCGCGGTGGCCAGCTCGCCCAGGGTGGCTCCGGTCCGCTTCGGTGACTCGAAGAACACCATGGTCCGGCGCTCACCCGCCAGCTCGGCGAACCGGCGGGCCCGCTCCCCCGGGCGCCGGGGCGGGAACCCCTCGAAGCAGAACCGGTCGCTGGGCAGCCCGGAGACCGCCAGCGCCGCGGTCACCGCGGACGGCCCCGGCAGCACGGTGACGCCGATGCCCTCGGCCACGGCCGCCGCGGTCAGCCGGTACCCCGGGTCACTCACCCCCGGCATGCCCGCGTCGGTGACCAGCAGGACGTCCCGGCCCGCGTGCAGGTCGGCCAGCAGCCCGGGCGCCCGCTTGTCCTCGACCCCTTCGTAGTAGGACACGATGGTCCCGGCCGGGGTCACCCCCAGCCGGTCGGCCAGCCGCCGCAGCCGCCGGGTGTCCTCGGCCGCGATCACCGGGGCCGAGGCCAGCGCCGCCACCAGCCGGGCCGACGCGTCGTCCGGGCGGCCGATGGGCGTAGCCGCCAGCAGCAGCGTGCCCGTGTCCGGTTCGATGCCCGGAATTACCTCTATGCCACCCATTCGCTTCCCATCAACCGCCGCCTTTTCATCCCGTACGATATGCAGCGATGGCGGCAACCGAAGCCGGCGCCGAGGCCGGCGCATCGGCTCCTGAGACTCCGGATGAGGCCACGACCCGTCCGGTGAGCCGGTCCACAGACCGATCCAGGGTTCTGCGCGACCGGCTGGTCCCGGCGCTGCCCTCGGACCGCCTGTGGGGCTGGATCGGGTCCCTGCTGGTGACCGCGTTCGGCGGTTACCTGCGGTTCGACCGGCTGCGGGTCCCGCGCACCCTGATCTTCGACGAGACCTATTACGCCAAAGACGCCTGGAGCTATCTCCAGTACGGCGTCGAGATCCAGACGTACGCCGCCAGCAAAGCCAACGCCATCATTCAGGGCGGCGGCACGCACTTCTTCATGCCCAAGACCCCACCCGAATATGTGGTCCAGCCGCCTCTGGGCAAGTGGATCATTGCCGGGGGGGAATGGCTCTTCGGGCTGAACTCGCTGGGCTGGCGTTTTTCCGCGGCCGTGTTCGGCACGCTGTCGATTCTGCTGATCTGCCGGATCGCCCGGCGGCTGACCCGGTCGACCCTGCTCGGCTGCATCGCCGGCCTGCTGATGTCCCTGGACGGCCTCGAGTTCGTGATGAGCCGGACCGGCCTGCTGGACATCTTCCTGATGTTCTTCATCCTGGCCGCGTTCGGCTGCCTGGTCATCGACCGGGACGTGTCCCGGGCCCGGCTGGCCGCCGCGGTGACGGCCAAGGGCACCAGCGGGCTCGGCCCCGGC
>DASXJM010000640.1:0-10345 GCA_036497405.1 Streptosporangiaceae bacterium
GCCGTGACCCGCTGCCGCCAGAGGCCGATCACCTCGTCCAGCTGGCCGCGCATGTCGTCCAGCCGCAACGAAGCCTCGGCCACCGGCCACCGGTCCAGGGAGAGCCCGGCGCGCTCGGCCCGGGCCACGGCCTGCTCGAACATCCGCCGGGCAATGGCGTAGCCGGTCATGCCGGCCAGGGCCAGTCCCCAGGCGTACATTCCGGCCAGCAGTGCGCTGCCCTCGGTGGCCGGCGGGATCACGTGCGGCGTCTTCAGGTCACCACCGGCGCCGTAGCTCGCGAACATCCGGCCCCGCGCGGCCTGGCCGAGCACCCAGCCCGGTCCCACGTCGGTGACGTCCCCGCTGGCCAGGGCGTCCGCCGCGGCCCCGACCCAGGCGTGATGGGCGTTGACCGCCCAGGCCGCCGCCGGGGCCCGCGCGGCCAGTTGCCGCTGCGCGCAGGCCACCTCGGCCAGGTTCAGCCCGGCTCCGCCGAAGCGGGCCGGCAGGGCCAGGGTCAGGTAGCCGTGGTCCCGCAGCACGGCCAGATCGGCGGCCAGCCGCTCGGGGTCGGCCCGGTGCGGGCCGGTGAGGTCGGCGGCGCCCGGCGCGGGCCAGGTGGTCAGCCGGTCCAGCAGGCCGCCGGACAGTGCGCCCTCGGATAGCGGGCCGGTCTCGTCGGCTGGCATCAGGCCCATGCCGCCGCTCCCTCCATCGCCGTCACCAAGCTCACCGTCTCAACCTCAGCACGACCCCGGCGCTAAAGTCAACTAAACTGGTTGGAAAACTATGAAAAAGGGCCGAGCCACTCCCGGCGGCGGGAAACGGGGAACGGGAAACGGGGAGCGGGAAGGGTCAGCCGTTCAGCACGCGGACCGGGTGCCCGTCGATGTAGGCGGCGATGTCTGCCACCGCGTCGCCGTAGAACACCTGGTAGGTCTCGTCGGTGACGTAGCCGAGGTGCGGGGTGAGCACGGTGTTGGGCACCGACCGGAGCGGGTCGCCCAGCGGCAGCGGCTCGGTGTTGTACACGTCCAGGGCCGCCCCGGCGATCTGGCCGCCGCGCAGCGCGGCCACCAGCGCGTCGTGGTCCACGATCGGCCCGCGCGAGGTGTTGACCAGGTAGGCGGTGGGCTTCATCAGCGCGAACTCGGCCGCGCCGACCAGCCCGGTGCTGCGCGGGCTCAGCTTGTAGTGGACGCTCACCACGTCCGACCGCGCGAACAGCTGCTCCTTGCTGACCGGCTCGGCCCCGGCCTCCCGGGCCTGGTCCGGGTCGAGGTTCTGGCTCCAGGCCAGCACCTCCATGCCGAACGCCTGCCCGTACGTGGCCACCTGGCGGCCCTGGCGGCCCAGCCCGGCCACGCCCAGCCGCCGGCCGTGCAGGTCCATCCCGATCGTCCGCTGCCAGCCGCCCCGTACGCTCATCGCGGCCCCGCCCGCCCCGGCGCTCTCCCGCATCCGCCGGTCCTCTTCGGGGATGTGCCGCACCAGGGCCAGGATCAGGCCCCAGGTCAGCTCGGCGGTGGCCTCGGTCACGCCGTTGGTCCCGCATACCGTTATGGCGCGCTCGCGGGCCGCGTCCATGTCGATCGCGGCGTTGCCCATGCCCGTGGTGACCAGGAGCTTGAGGTCTGGCAGTAGCGCCAGCAGACCGGCCGGGAACGCGGTCCGCTCGCGCATGGCCACGATCACATCGAACGGCCGCAGCGCGGCCGCCAGCAGTTCGTGCCGCGCGATGTGCTCGGTGAACACGGTGATCTCGGGCGAGCCGGGCAGGCTTTTCCAGTCCGCGTAGCTGAGTGCGACGTTCTGGTAGTCATCCAGAATCGCGATGCGCATCTCGCACTCCCAGCTCTTTTATTTCATTGAATGTCGCACAGCGGCCTTACTCGCCCCCGTGACTCTGGTCTCGCGCTGTGTTCAAGATCGGCGCCGGGGCCGCGGGCCGGGTGCTGATACGGTCAGCCGTGGTGACCGGCTGACCCACCATCGCCTGGAGGACAACGCAAATGCCCTGGCTGGACGCGCTGACGACCAAGGCCCTCGACCGGATGCGGCCCACCCGGGACGAGGCGCTCGCCGTGCTGGCCAGTGGCGACGACGAGCTGCTGGACGTGGTGGCGGCCGCGTTCAAGCTCCGGCAGCGGTTCTTCGGCCGCCGGGTCAAGCTCAATTACCTGGTCAACGTCAAGAGCGGCCTGTGCCCCGAGGACTGCTTCTACTGCTCGCAGCGGCTCGGCTCCGATGCCGACGTGCTCAAGTACAGCTGGCTCAAGCCGGACGAGGTGCTGACCGCGGCCCAGGCCGGCGTGGCCGCCGGGGCCAAGCGGGTCTGCCTGGTGGCCAGCGGCCGCGGCCCGGCCGACCGGGACATCAGCCGGGTGTCGGAAATGATCGGCTCGTTCAAGGCCGAACACCCCGACGTCGAGGTCTGCGCCTGCCTGGGCCTGCTGCGCCAGGACCAGGCCGAGCGGCTGCGCGCGGCCGGCGCCGACGCCTACAACCACAACCTGAACACCGCCGAAGCCCACTACGGCGACATCTGCACCACCCATGACTTCGCCGACCGGGTCGGCACCGTGCAGCAGGCGGCGGCGGCCGGGCTGTCCCCCTGCTCGGGGCTGATCGCAGGGCTCGGGGAGACCGACGCCGACCTGGTCGATGCGGCCTTCGCCCTGCGCGACCTGGACCCGGACTCGGTCCCGGTCAACTTCCTGATCCCGTTCGAGGGCACCCCGCTGGCCGGGGAGTGGACCCTCAACCCGCAGCGCTGCCTGCGCATTCTGGCCATGGTCCGGTTCGTCTGCCCGGACGCCGAGGTCCGGCTGGCGGGCGGCCGGGAGATCCACCTGCGCTCGCTGCAGCCGCTGGCCCTGCACATCGCCAACTCGATCTTCCTGGGCGACTACCTGACCAGTGAGGGCCAGGCCGGCCAGCAGGACCTGGAGATGATCGCCGACGCGGGCTTCACCGTGGAGGGGGCGGCCGAGCCCACCCTGCCCGAACACCGGCGCGACCTGATCAAGGTCCGCCGCCGCGGCGCCGGCACCGAGCTGCCCGCCAACACCTGATCCCGACACGCCCACTGCGGTCTTAGGGAGTACACCCCCTTCTTAGTTACCTTGGTCATCATGGCCACCCGTGCGCCCAAGGGATCGACCCGCCCGCGCGGCGGGGATTCCGGTGACTTCCGGGCGGAGCCGTCCGGCCCTGCCCGGCGTAAGCCTGCGGCTGGCTCGCGCCCGGGCAGCCGCACGACGGCCAAGCCCCGGAAAACCAGCACCAGCAGCCGGTCCCGGACCAGCACCCGGTCCAAGAGCAGCACCGCCCGCGGCCGGCGGCCGGCCCCGGCCCGGTCCCGCGACCCGGTCCTGATCCTGGTCGGCTGGGTCGGGCACGCGCTGTCGGCGGCCTGGATGGTGGTGGCCGGCTCCCTCGGCTTCGCGGCCCGCCGGGTCGGCAACAGCGCCCGTGACCTCGAGCCCGAGCACCGCCGGGACGGGGTGGGGCTGCTCTGGCTGGCGGTGGCCATCGTGCTGGCCGCCAGCATCTGGTGGGGCATGGACAACCTGGCCGGGCGGGCCGTGTCCTCGTTCGTGCACGGCGCGGCCGGGTCCGCGGCCTGGCTGACCCCGCTGCTGGCCGGGCTGGTGTCCTGGCGCTACCTGCGTCACCCCGAGCACAATTCCCAGGCCGGCCGCCAGATGATCGGCTGGGGCGCGCTGGTCATCGGCGTGCTCGGCCTGGTCCACATCGCCAACGGCTCGCCGTCGCCCTCCGACGGGGCCACCGCCATGCGGCACGCGGGCGGCCTGATCGGCTTCGTGGCCTCGGTCCCGCTGTCCAAGGCGCTGACCGCCTACGTGACCGCGCCGGTCCTGGCCCTGGTGGCCGGGTTCGGCATCCTCGTCATCACCGGCACGCCCCTGCACCGGGTCCCGGAACGGGTCGAGGAGGCCCGCGAGTTCTTCGGCCGCCGGACCCGGGTCTTCGGCGAGGACGAAGACTACGACCACGAGTACGGCGAGGGCGACGAGCCCGCCGCTCTCGAGAGCGGCGGCCGCCGCGTCCGCGGCCAGCTGGGTAAGGGCCGCGGCGCCAAGGGCGCCATCGAGGGCGGCGACCGGATCAAGCCCTACGACTCCCCGCTGCTCACCCCGGGCGCCAAGGCCCGCAAGAACCAGCCGCTGGACGACCCGGCCGCCGGGATCGGCGACCCGGGCGGGCCCCCGCCCGGCGCGCAGCCCGGCCCGGCCACCGACGAGGGCCTGCTGGAGGCGCTGGGCTTCCTGCCCGGCGGCTCGGGTGTGCCCGGTGGTCCCGCCCTGGCCGACCCGGCCCCCGACGACGTCCCGGCCGCCTCGGCCAGCCCGGGGGTCAGCCTCGGCGGCAGCACGGTCAAGCCCGCCCCGGCCACTCCGCCGGTGGAGCACGAGCACTTCCGCAAGCCGGAGCAGCTCACCCTGACCGGCGCCGCCGACACCAGCTACACGCTGCCGCCCGCGGCGCTGCTGCGGCCCGGCTCCGCGCCCAAGGCCCGGACCAAGGCCAACGAGGTCATCGTGCGCGCGCTGTCCGAGGTGCTGGAGCAGTTCAACGTGGACGCCCAGGTCACCGACTTCCAGCGCGGCCCGACCGTGACCCGCTACGAGATCGAGCTCGGCCCCGCGGTCAAGGTCGAGCGGGTCACCGCGCTGAGCAAGAACATCTCCTACGCGGTCAAGAGCGCCGACGTCCGGATCATCTCCCCGATCCCGGGCAAGTCCGCGATCGGGGTCGAGATCCCGAACGTCGACAAGGAGATCGTCAGCCTCGGCGACGTGCTCAAGTCCCAGGTCGCGATCACCGACCACCACCCGATGGTGGTCGGCCTGGGCAAGGACGTCGAGGGCCGCACGGTCGTGGCCAACCTGGCCAAGATGCCGCACATGCTGATCGCCGGCGCCACCGGGTCCGGCAAGTCGGTCTGCATCAACGGCCTGATCACCTCGGTGCTGACCCGGGCCACCCCGGACGAGGTGCGGATGATCCTGGTCGACCCCAAGCGGGTCGAGCTGTCCATCTACGAGGGCATCCCGCACCTGATCACCCCGATCATCACCAACCCCAAGAAGGCCGCCGAGGCCCTCGAATGGGTGGTGGGGGAGATGGAGCGCCGCTACGACGACCTGGCCGCCTCCGGCTTCCGGCACGTGGACGACTTCAACAAGGCGGTCCGGGCCGGCAAGCTGACCGCCCCGCCCGGGAGCGAGCGGGTCTACCAGCCCTACCCGTACCTGCTGGCCATCGTGGACGAGCTGGCCGACCTGATGATGGTCGCCCCCCGCGACGTGGAAGACTCGGTGGTCCGCATCACCCAGCTGGCCCGCGCGGCCGGCATCCACCTGGTGCTGGCCACCCAGCGCCCCAGCGTCGACGTGGTCACCGGCCTGATCAAGGCCAACGTGCCGTCCCGGCTCGCGTTCGCCACCTCCAGCCTCACCGACAGCCGGGTCATCCTGGACCAGCCCGGCGCCGAGAAGCTGGTCGGCCAGGGCGACGCGCTGTTCCTGCCCATGGGGGCCAGCAAGCCCATGCGGCTGCAGAACGCCTTCGTGTCCGAGAAGGAAATCCGCGAGATCGTCGCGCACTGCAAGAAGCAGGCCGAGCCCGATTACCGCGAGGATGTCCAGGCCACGCCCGAGAAGTCCCGCGACATCGACACCGAGATCGGCGACGACCTCGAGCTGCTGGTCCAGGCGGCCGAGCTGATCGTGAGCACCCAGTTCGGCTCGACGTCCATGCTGCAGCGCAAGCTGCGGGTCGGTTTCGCCAAGGCGGGCCGGCTCATGGACCTGCTGGAGAGCCGGGGCATCGTCGGGCCCAGCGAGGGCTCCAAGGCCCGCGACGTGATGATCAAGCCCGAGGACCTGGGCGAGGTGCTGTCGTCCCTCCGTGGCGACTGACCTGCGGTTACGCAGCTTAACTAGTCGTTTACTAGCCGTGTCGTTTCGGCCGCACGGGTCCGGGCACGGTAGCCTGCAGAACATCGACCGCACGGCGGAACCGGGGATCGGCCACCGGCGGGATGTCTACACTGGGTAGTGACTCCCTTACGTGGAGACGCCAACAGCGGCCCGATAAGCGGCCCGGTCAGAGGCACTGTGGAGGCATGGCGTGAGCATCGGTGACACGCTGGCGGAGGCACGCCGGCAGGCTGGTCTCACCGTGGCTCAGGTCAGCGACCGGACCCGGATCCGGGAAACCATCATCCGCGGCATCGAGCAGGACGACTTCACCGCCTGCGGCGGCGATTTCTACGCCCGCGGGCACATCCGCAGCGTGGCCAGCGTGGTCGGGGTCGATCCCGCTCCGCTCATCCGCGAGTACGACGAGGCCCACGGCGCCCCCGAGGCCATCCGCGCCGCCGAGGTGTTCGAGCCGTCCACCCCGATCCGCATCAAGGAGCGGCGCTCGCTCAACTGGAGCGTGGCCATGATCCTGGCCCTGCTCGTGGTGGTCGGCTACGGCGTCTACCACTTCGTGTCGGCGGGCTCGGGCGGCGCCGGGAAGGCCGTGGCCGCCGCCCCGCCGTCGGCCACCCACACCGCCACGCCCGAGCCGTCGGCCACCGCGTCCCCGTCGCCCACCACCAGCAACCCCAGCGACGTGGTCATTCAGCTGACCGCGGTCGAGGACTGCTGGGTGTTCCTGACCAACACGGCCGGCTCCACCATCTACAGCGGCGTGCTCCCGGCCGGCTCGACCCAGAGCTGGAAGGAAACCCAGCCCGTCAACCTCCGCCTGGGCAACCCGGCCGGCGTCGTCCTCCGGGTCAACGGCAAGAAGGCGACCCCCGACACCAACCAGCCCGTCACCCTCAGCCTCGGCCCCGCCCAGAAGGTCGAAGTCTCCGGCGCCCCCACCACCGGCACCACCGGCTCCTCCGGCACCGGCTCTTCCGGTACCGGCTCTTCCAGCACCACGGGCACCGGCACCCAAGGCTGACCCACCCGGCCCAATGGGCCGGAGACGGCTGTGACAACCGGTAATCTGCGGGTGTGCCTTCCCGTCCTTCTGCAGATGCGTCTGACCATGCCCGGCGAACCGTCAGCCTGGTGACCCTGGGCTGTGCCCGCAACGAGGTGGACTCCGAGGAACTGGCCGCACGGCTGGCCGCGGGCGGCTGGGAGCTGGCCGCCGAGGGCGAGGACGCCAGCGTGGTCATGGTCAACACCTGCGGATTCATCCAGGCCGCCAAGCAGGAGTCCATCGACGAGCTGCTCGGTGCGGCCGAGTCGGGGGCCAAGGTCGCGGCCGTGGGCTGCCTGGCCGAGCGGTACGGCAACGAGCTGGCCGACGCGCTGCCCGAGGCCGAGATCCTCAGCTTCGACGACTACGGGAACATCGCGTCCCGGCTGGACGGCATCCTGTCCGGCCAGCACCGGCCGGCCCATACCCCGCGCGACCGGCGCGCGCTGCTGCCGATCAGCCCGGTGGACCGGGCCGCCAATCGGGCCGCCGACCAGGAGCAGGCCCGGGCCAGCATCCCGGCCGACCTGTCGCCCGACGTCGCGCCCAAGTCCGGGCCGCGCACACTGCGGCGCCGGCTGTCGCGCGGCGCGGTGGCCCCGCTCAAGATCGCCTCTGGCTGTGACCGGCGCTGCTCGTTCTGCGCGATCCCGTCCTTCCGCGGCGCGTTCGTGTCCCGGCGGCCACCGGACCTGCTGACCGAGGCCGAGTGGCTGGCCAGCGAGGGCGTCAAGGAGCTGTACCTGGTCAGTGAGAACTCCACCTCGTACGGCAAGGACCTGGGCGACCTGCGGCTGCTGGAAGAAGTGCTGCCCGCACTGGCCGCCGTGCCCGGCATCGAGCGGGTCCGGGTCAGCTACCTGCAGCCCGCCGAGCTGCGGCCCGGCCTGATCGAGGTCATCGCGGGCACCCCCGGGGTGGCCCCGTACTTCGACCTGTCGTTCCAGCACGCCAGCGGGCCGGTGCTGCGGTC
The DNA here is from genome assembly GCA_036497405.1 of Streptosporangiaceae bacterium. Lineage (GTDB taxonomy): Bacteria > Actinomycetota > Actinomycetes > Streptosporangiales > Streptosporangiaceae > Bog-532. The sequence continues at coordinate 7,970 of DASXJM010000640.1, forward strand.
GATGCGGCGGTTCGGCGACCGCAAGCGCTTCCTCGAGCTGCTGGACCGCATCCGCGAGCTGGCCCCGGAGGCCGGGGTCCGGTCCAACTTCATCGTCGGCTTCCCCGGTGAGTCCGCCCACGACCTGGAGGAGCTCGAGCTGTTCCTGTCGGCCGCGCGGCTGGACGCCATCGGGGTGTTCGGCTACTCCGACGAGGACGGCACCGAAGCCGAGTCGCTGCCCGGTCACCTGGACCAGGCCGAAGTCTCCCGCCGGGTCGAAGAGGTCGCCGATCTGGCCGAGGAGCTGATGTCCCAGCGCGGCGCCGATCGCATCGGCCAGATCGTCGAGGTGCTGATCGAGGAGCAGGGCGACGACGGACGCTACGAGGGCCGGTCCGCCCATCAGGCCCCCGAGGTCGACGGGACCACCACCGTGGAGTCCACCCGCGAGCTGCGCCCGGGCCAGATCGTCACCGCCACCGTGACCGGGTCCGACGGCGTGGACCTGACCGCCCGCGCCACCGGCCCGGCCCAGCCTGCTCGCCCCCCGCGGGCGGCCGAAGATCCTGTGCGGCTCTCCACGGCCCGCTCGCTGGCGGATCGGCGTTGACCTCTCCGGGGGCGACTCCGCAGCCACCCGGGCCGCCAGGCGCGGCCCAGGGGGCGCCAGGAGCCGCTGCCGGTCCCACGCCCGATAAGACCAGCCCGGCGCCGGTCGGCCTGGTCAACGTGGCCAACATGCTGACCGTGGCCCGCATGGTGCTGGTCCCGCTGTTCGTGGTCTGCCTGGCCGCGGACACCACCACCTGGCGGGTGGTGGCGTTCGTGCTGTTCTGGGTGGCCTCGGCCACCGACTTCCTGGACGGCCGGCTGGCCCGCAACCGCGGCCTGGTCACCGACTTCGGCAAGATCGCCGACCCGATCGCCGACAAGGCCCTCACCGGCGCCGCGCTGATCACCTTGTCGGTCCTGGGCCACCTGTCCTGGTGGCCCACGGTGCTGATCGGAGTCCGCGAGGTCGGCATCACCGTCCTGCGGTTCGCGGTCATCCGGCGCGGCGTGATCGCGGCCAGCCGGGGCGGCAAGCTGAAGACCCTGCTGCAGATGGTGGCCATCAGCTTGTACCTGTTGCCCGGCCCGTACGGCCTGGCCCGCCCTATCGTGATGGGCGTCGCCGTGGCCGTCACCCTGGTCACCGGAGCCGACTACGTGCTCCAGGCGGCGCGGCTGCCCCGGGCCGGGGCGCCGCCCACAACGGGGCCGTAGGGAGAGCAATGACCGAGGATGCGGGGGATTCCGGTAACACGCTGGCCGCGCAGGTGATCACGATGCTGCGCACCGCCGGGCAGACGGTGGCCGCCGCCGAGTCGCTGACCGGCGGGCTGGTGGCGGCCGCGCTGACCAGCGTCCCGGGCGCGTCCTGGGCCGTGCGCGGCGGGGTGGTGAGCTACGCCACCGACCTCAAGGCCTCACTGCTCGGGGTGCCCGAGGCCCTGCTGAACGAGCACGGCGCGGTCTACCCGGGGGTGGCCTCGGCCATGGCCAACGGGGTCCGGCAGCGGCTGGGAGCCACCTTCGGCGTGGCCACCACCGGGGTGGCGGGCCCGGATCCGGCCGACGGGCAGCCGGTCGGTACCGTGCACATCGCGGTCAGCGCCGAGGACGACACGGTGGTCCGCACCCTGGCCCTTGACGGCGACCGCGACCAGATCCGTAGTCTGACCGTAGAGCGGTCGCTGGCACTCCTGCTCGGTCGCCTGCGGGAAGACATCCGCTGATTACAGCGTTACGTCAGAAGCGAAAGGGACCGTTGCGGACTCCCGGACTGGCCATCCGGACAGGTACCGTGGAGGGTAACGGTTCTGCCTCGGGAAGGAGTGCGACGATGGTTTTGCTTCGTCACTTGCTCGGTGACGTGCTGCGTCGGCTACGCCTGCGGCAGGGTCGGACCCTGAGAGAGGTGTCAGCCTCGGCTCGGGTCTCGTTGGGCTATCTGTCTGAAGTAGAGCGGGGGCAGAAGGAAGCTTCCTCGGAGCTGCTGTCGGCAATCTGCAGCGCACTGGGGATTCCTCTTTCACAGGTCTTCCGCGAGGTCGCGGATAACTTCGCCCTCGCTGAGCTGCAAAATGAGCCGGTGCTCGAGGCGCCGCGGGTGCCCAAGCTCCCCGCGGGCAACGAGGTCACCATCGGCTCGGTGCGGACCGCGAGTTTCAGCACAGAGGATCTGACCTCCGACCCAGCTGGCGAGTTCGCGCGCGTCGAGTCCCTCGACCACGAAGTAACCGACATGGTCCCGGTGTAAGCCACCCGGGCCTTCACATACCCGCAGAACGGCGGGCGCGGACATCCGCGCTCGCCGTTCCTATTTGCCCGAAAAGCCGGTTTGCCCCGGTG
>DASXJM010000641.1:0-4199 GCA_036497405.1 Streptosporangiaceae bacterium
CGGCAGGCCGTCGGTGGCCAGTTCCAGCGGCGCGGCCTCCTGGGAGCCCACGGTCGCGGCCACCCACGTGTAGCCGGACGCGCCCTTCTCCAGCAGTTTCACCAGAGCGCTGCTGACCTGGGTGTCACCGCTGAGGCCACCGGGACCCCCGGTGCCCCCAGTGCCACCGGTCCCGCCCGGCCCGCCCCGAGTGCCGGTCCCGGTCCCGGTCCCGGTCGAGCCAGTCCCGGTCGAGCCCGTACCCGTCGAACCCGAGCCCGTCGAGCCCGAGCCCGTCCCGGTCCCCATTCCCGGCGGCGTCCCCGTCCGCGAACCAGACCCGCTGGGCGGCGTCCCCGTCCGCGAGCCGGTCCCGCCGGTAGATCCAGTCCCGCCCGTCGACCCGGTCCCGCCCGTCGAGCCGGTCCCAGTCCCACCAGCAGCCCCAGCCCGCCCGGTCCCAGTCCCGCCGGCGCCGCCAGGACCAACAGTCCCACCGCCGCCAGGCCCTCCGGCCCCGCCGCCGAAGCCACCGCCACCAGCCACCGTCGGCCCCGCCGACGGAATCGACCCGGTGTGCGTTGAAGCCACGGTCTCAGCCGCGTACGCCGCGGGCCCCGCCAGCCCGGCCACCAGGGCCAACACCACCGGCACCCCCAAGAGCCCCAGCCGCCCCGACCGGGACCGGGACCCCGCGCGGCCCAAGGAACTCAGCCGCCCCCGAGAGGCCAGCCCGCCGGCCATGATGCCCAGCACGGCCAGCGCCCCGCAGACCACGATGACCCACCGCAGCCACGGCAGCCAGGTCGCCGACCGTCCGAGCAGCACGAACGCCCACCCGGCCGTCACCCCCACGGCCAAGGCCACGACAGAGCGCCCGACCCAGCCCAGCGTCCGCTCCCACAGCGCCATCGCGCCGATGCCGACCAGGGCCGCGATGGGCGGGGCCAGCGCCACCATGTAGTACGGGTGGATGATGCCGCTCATGTAGCTGAATACCACGCCGGTGACGACCAGCCAGCCCCCCCAGAGCAGGGCGGCGGCGCGGGTCCGGTCCGTGCGAACCGCCCGCCGGGACACCAAGAGCAGGGCCACCAGCGCGATCAGCGCGGCCGGCAACAGCCAGCTGATCTGCCCGCCGAACTCCGATCCGAACAGCCGCGTGATTCCGGTCGAGCCCCCAAAGGCCGAGCCGCCGCCGTTACCCCCGCCGCCGCCGATGGATCCGGTCTCGCTGCCGTCGAGGCGCCCGAGGCCGTTGTAGCCGATGGCCAGCTGCAGAATGTTGTTGTTGGTCGATCCGCCGAAGTACGGCCGGTCCGCGGCCGGCACCAGTTCGGCGATCGCCACCCACCAGCCCCCGCCGATCACGATGCCCAGCCCGGCCAGCAGCAGCTGCCCCAGCCGACGCCGCAGCCGCACCGGCCCCGCCCACAGGTAGACCAGCGCGAACCCGGGCACGACCAGGAACGCCTGGGCCATCTTGGTCAGGAACGCGAACCCGACCAGCACCCCGCACAGCATCAGCCACTTGGTCCGGCCGTTCTCTATGGCCCGCACGACGGCGTAGGCGGCCACCGTGAGCAGCAGCACCAGCAGCGCGTCCGGGTTGTTGAACCGGAACATCAACGCCGCCACCGGGGTCAGGGCCAGGGCCAGCCCGGCCAGCAGCCCGGCCGCCGGGCCGAACCAGCGGCGCACCGCCGCGTACAGGACCCCCACGCAGGCCACGCCTTCCAGGGCCTGCGGGGCGAGCATGCTCCAGGAGTTGACCCCGAAGATCCGCCCCGAGATCTCCATGACCCACAGCGAGGCCGGGGTCTTGTCCACGGTGATGAAGCTGGAACTGTCGAACGAGCCGAAGAAGAAGGCCTTCCAGCTCTTGGTCCCGGCCAGGACGGCGGCCGAGTAGAAGTCGTTGCCCCAGCCGTTGCGGCTGAGGTCGATCAGGTACAGGAACGCGGTCAGGGCCAGCAGCCCGAGCAGCGTCGGGCGGACCCAGCGCGGATCGGTGTCGGGGCCGCGCAGCAGCCGTCGGGCCCGGCCGCGCGGTGGCTCGTGCCGCCCGCGGGCCGAGACCTCGGATGGAGTGGTGGTGGCGGTCACGACAAGCTCCCGTCGGAAGAAGGAACAACATCAGCCCCGGAAACCCCGGGAGCCCCTGAGCCGGCCCCGGACCCGGAGCGGCCGAACACCCAGCTCCGGAACAGCACGAACCGGAGCACGGTGGCGATCAGGTTGGCCACGACCAGCACGGCCACCTCGGTCCCGCGCCCGGCGGCCGGCGCGGCCGCATGCAGCCCAGCCAGCGCGCCCGAGGTCAGCCCGAGCCCGATGGCGAAAGCGATCAGCCCCTTGACCTGGTGCCGGGCCGCCTGGGCCCGGCCCCGGATGCCGAACGTGAGCCGCCGGTTGGCGGCGGTGTTGGCCACCGCGGTGACCAGCAGGCTGAGCGCGTTGGCGGCCAGGGCGGGCATGACGCTGCGCAGCAGCAGGAACAGCAGCAGGTAGGCCACGGTGCTGGCCACGCCGATGGCGGTGAAGCCGGCGATCTGCCAGCCCAGTTCCCCGCGTCCGGACCGCCCGCGCGGGTACCCGGCATCGCCGAACGCCCCCGCCGCCCAATTCCCGGTGGCACGGTCCCGCAACGCCGGGACCTTGATCGTCCCGCGCAGCAGGCCGAAGCCGAGCCGGGCGATGCCGCGCAGGTCGGCCAGGGCGGTGGCCACGATGTCGACCCGCGAATCGGTGTCGTCGATCCAGTCGACCGGGACCTCGTGGATGCGCAGCCCGGCCCGCTCGGCCAGCACCAGCAGCTCGGTGTCGAAGAACCAGCCGGTGTCCTCGGTCAGCGGCAGCAGGGCCCGGGCCTGGTCGCGCCGGATGGCCTTGAACCCGCACTGGGCGTCGCTGAACTCGGCGCCCAGCGAGGCCCGCAGGAGCAGGTTGTAGCCGCGCGAGATGACCTCCCGGCGCGGTCCGCGCACGACCCGGGAGCCGCGGGCCAGCCGGGTGCCGATGGCCACGTCGCTGTGCCCGGACAGTAGCGGCGCCACCAGCGGCAGCAGCGCGTTCAGGTCGGTGGACAGGTCCACGTCCATGTAGGCCAGCACGGCGGCGTCGCTGCCGGACCAGATGGCCCGCAGGGCCCGGCCCCGCCCCGGCTGGTCCATGTGCACGGCCGCCACCCCCGGCAGTTCCCGGCTCAGGGCGGTGGCCACGGCCCAGGTGCGGTCGGTACTGCCGTTGTCGGCGATGGTGATGCGGGCGGAGAACGGGAATTCGTCGCGCAGGAAGGCGCAGAGCCGCCGGACGCTGGGGGCCAGATCGCGCTCTTCGTCCTTGACCGGGACCACAATGTCCACCTGCGGTGTGAAGACGGCGCGATCAGCCACGGCGGATCCGGGTTCGGCCTCAACGATTTCGAGTGGCTTCATAATCGCTATGGTGCGGTCGCGTATTTCGGCGTCTCTGAATGTTTCATATGCACCGCATATGAGGACCATGGTCACCTCTGTAAGGGCTCACTCATAACATTCTGAGAGCCAATTATTGGCCTTCATTAAAAAATCTATTGATATCGAAGGTCACAGCCGAGGGTGCCGGTAACCAGCGCGGGTGCCCGGCCCGCGGGCAGCTGTCCGGCCGAAAAGCCACCGCGAACATCCGGACTTTCCCGCTGAGACAAAAGCTGGATCCTGGCCGGGCCGATAGCCGAGGCTATGGGCCGTATTTCTGTGCTGGCTCTCGCCCGGGTCCCAGATTGCTGAGGTCAAAAACGCCCCGATAGAGTCACTCTTGAGCGGTACGGCCCGACATGCCCGGAGGCGAGCAGTGCAGGAATACCGGCAGTACATCGGCGGCGAGTGGGTCTCGGCCGAGAAGCTGTTCGACGATCTCGACCCCTACCGGGGCACGGTGGTGGCCCGGGTTCCGGCCGGCACCCGGGCCGACGCGGCCCGGGCCGTCGACGCCGCCCAGGCCGCCTTCCCGGCCTGGGCCGACCTGCCGCCCGCCGAGAAGCAGGCCTTGTTTCTGCGCGCCGCCGACATCGTCGAGTGCCGGGCCGACGACATCAAGAAGCTGCTGGCCGCCGAGACCGGCTGCGCGGGCGGGTTCGCCGGTTTCCAGGTGCTGACCGCCACCCGGCTCCTCCGCCAGGCCTCCAACTGGGGCTACCTGCCGGTCGGTGAGGTCATCCGGTCCGACATGCCGGGCAC
>DASXJM010000642.1:0-11670 GCA_036497405.1 Streptosporangiaceae bacterium
CCCGCCTTCGGGGCCGACCGCGAGTACCTGCTGCGCCGGCTGTTCACCTTCACCGACCAGCTCCGCATCCTGGAACGCGACGGCCAGCCGGTGGCCTACGCCGGCACCTGGCCGAACGACGGCACCGACGTCATCGGCCCGGTGGTCGCCCCCGGCATCGAGGCCGCCCAGACCCTGATCACCAGCGTCGCCCAACGGGCCAGCGACCCGGTGCGCCTGGACTTCGACCCCACGCGCTCGGCCCTGACCGCCTGGGCCCGGTCCCACGGCCTGGCCATCGTCAACGAAACCGCCTTCATGGTCCACGGCACCCCCTGGCCCCCACCCGGCCCACGCGACCGCCTGTTCTGCCCCATCACCGTCGCTCTCGGTTAACCGAGAGGCCTATCCGCGGCCGCTGCCGCCCAGCCGCCAGCGCCGCCCGGATCTGCGCCACCACCTCGTCGGGTGCCGTCCGGATCTGCTTGGGCGTGAAGTGCAACAGCAGGACTCCCTGGCCACCAGGCGGTCATGCCGCCGCATCGTCTGCTGCCAGTCCTCCGCCGAATAGTGATACTCCTTCGAGTCCACCTCGACCGCCACCCCCGCCTCCTCCCACCACGCATCCGCCACCGCCACCAACGTGACCCCGCTATATAGCCGCGCATTGAACACCGGCATAGGAATCCGGGCGCGCAATAGCAGCACCCGCAAGTCCCCTTCCGGCACCGACCGCACCCCGGTCCGCGCCTCCGCTAATGCCATTCGCAAGGCCGCTGATCCTTTGGCCGGCCCCTGCTCCAACTCGACGGTCAGCAAATCGATCGGGCATCGCTGTCGCTGAATGGCCTGTGTCACCAGGGCCAGCGCCTCCCGGCCTGAGCCCAGGAGCCTGGCCGTGTCAGCCACCGCCCGAGCGGGCAGGGCGTATCGGATCTCGTCCGCCACACACACCTCTCATCCCGTGGCGGCGTACGGCTGCGGGGCCAGTGAGCACGCTTTCTGGCCCGGCATGCAACAGAGCTGCCATCTCGCGTTGCTTAGAGGCCACGGTCCCGGTCACTGCAACGTAGACGCCAGGTATGAGCTTTCGCCACGGCCCACCTGCCCGCAGTCGATGCTCGATCATTTTGGCGGTCAACCCGCAGTCCAGGGCCTGTCGGCGAGCGACAACACGGTGCTGCACACGGAGCAGTTGCTCGAGTGCCATTTCGTCGATGCTGTGGTCCCGCCGCACGAGTCCACGATCGCGTACCCGTCTGACATTCTCCGGCTGCCGGGCCCCATGGTCCCGCTCCCCACCTTTGCCCGGTCCCGCCCCCGCGCAGCCGGATTCCCGGGAGTGCAATGTGACATCACACCCCCTGAGATGGGGGCAATGTGACATTGCACCCCTGGGATGCCGCCGGGGCATGGTGCCTGTGGGACTGGAATCACGAGAGCACGCGGAGCAAGGCCGAACCGGGCGGGCGCCTAGCTGCTGATAGTGAGGGTGGTGGTGGGGTAGCCGGTGGCGCCGTTTGGTTCGGGTGGGGCGGGCGCGGCGGTCTGGGTATGGCCGGTGCCGTCGGTGGCGCGAGCTTCGATGATGTGGTGGCCGGGGGTGGCGTCCCAGTACCAGACCCATTGGCGCCAGGTGTCGATGCCCGGGACCGTGGCCAGGGTGGCCTGGTGCCAGGGGCCGCTGTCGACCCGGACTTCGACCGCGGAGATGCCACGATGCTGGGCCCAGGCCACCCCGGCCACAGCGGTGCGGCCAGGCTTGCGGGACGCGCCGCCCAGCGGGACGTCGATGCGGCATTCGGTCTTGATGGGGGCCTGCGGTGACCAGCCACGTTGGGCCCAGTAGGCGGTCTCGGCCTGGTAGGTGGTGACCTTGATGTCCGTGACCCATTTGGTCCCGGACACGTAGCCGTACAGGCCGGGCACGACCATCCGGGCCGGGAAGCCGTGCTGGACCGGTAGCGGGGTCCCGTTCATGCCTACGGCCAGCAGGGCTTCGCGGCCGTCCAGCACGACTTCGATCGGGGTGCCCGAGGTGAAGCCGTCGGTCGACGTGCAGAGCAACTGGCTGGCGCCGGCCCGCGGGCGGGCCGAGCGGATGAGGTCGGCCAGGCTGGCCCCGAGCCACTTGGCGTTGCCGATGTACGGGCCCGAAACCGGGTCGGACACACAGGTCATGGTCAGGTAATGCTCGATCAGCGGGCGCCGCAGCAACTGGTCGAAGGTGATCGAGACCTCCCGGTCGACCAGGCCGTGGATGCGCAGCGTCCAGGTCTTGGGGTCGACCTGCGGCAGCACGATCGCGGTGTCGACCCGGTAGAAGGACGAGTTCGGGGTGATGAACGAGCTGAGGTCAGGGATCTTCAGGTCCACGCCGGCCGGGAGCGGGGGAGCGGGCTCGGCGGCCCTCGGGAGGCGGATCGTCGAGCGAGCCTGGGTGACACTCTGCCGGGCGTTCAGTTCGCGGCCGGCCAGCGCGGTGATCGCGGTGGCTCCGACGGCCAGGCCACTGGCGACCAGGAACCGCCGCCGGGCGGGCCCCGTGGGCGGCCGGTAGGTCCAGGTCTCCGGCGGCGGCCCGTGCGAGTCGCCGGTGTCGTCTGATTCCTCTGTGTCCGGTGAGGCTAGAGGGGTCGCCGGTTCGGATGGGTCTGTGGAATCAGATGAGTCCACGGGGCGTGATGGGGCCAAAGATCCTGGTGAAGCTGCAGACCTGGGTGGCCCGGAGAAGTTGGCCGGACCTGAGCGGCCAGGTGGGGCCGAATAGGGGAGCGGAGCCACCTCGGTCGCCGCCAGAGCCAGGCGGGTGAGGCGGGACAAGGCGACGGCGGCGGCGAGGGCGCCGATGACGGTAGGGGCGGCCCAGCCGGCGTTGGCCTTGGGCAGGGAGACGGCCGCGGCCACGCCGACGGCGGCGAAGATGGCCAGACCCCAGTAGCCCAGGGCCAGATGGCGCAGAGCCGCCACCCCGACGAAGGCGGCGAAGACGGCCAGCAGGATGAGGATGCCTGTGACCAGCACGTTCTTGTCGTTGGAGCCGAAGGTGGCGATGGCGAAGTTCTTCACTGGCGGCGGGGCCAGGTTGATGGCGGCCTCGCCGACCACGGCCCACGGCGCGCCCTGGCTGACGGTCAGGCCGGAGACCAGCTGTCCGACGCCGATGGCTACCGCCGCGGTCAGGACGCCGACGATGGCGCCGTAGGTCACTCGCTGACGGTGCAGGCGTGCCTCGGCGCTGTTTCGCCCGGCTTTAACGGGTCCCTCGGACCCACCGGGGTGCTTGAGGTTCGCTGTATCTCCTGTTGCCGTTGGGAGAGGGCAATCACTCAGGCCGACCCTCCGGCCAGTCAAAACGACGGCCTTACCAGTCATACGACTGCGGATCGCGTCTGGTTTCCTAACGCTACTGTGATTCAGTCCTCAAAAATCCAACGAGTTGGTGACCCCTGAAAATCGGCGTCACGCATGCCGAACACCCGGTGCGGCCGCACCCCGAACGTCACATTGACCGACGGGTCGAGGAAGCTGACTTCGATATGGGTGGCGTACTTGGCGTTCATCAGGTCGATGACCCGCTGCAGCTGGGCGGGATCGGTCACCGCGGCCGCCTGGCCTTCGATGATGACCGGGTCCGACGCGTCGGTGGTGATCACGCAGTTGGGGTCGGACCGCAGATTCTTGGTCTTGCGGGAGCCGGCCGCGCTGGAGAACCACAGCATGCTGTCGTCCCACATGGCCCAGACCGGCATCAGGTGCGGCCGGCCGGTCGGCCAGACCGTGGCCACCCAGTAGTTGCGGGCCACCGTGAGCCGCTCCGCGGCCCATGACCAATCGAGGAGCCCGCTGCCCTGGTCGGGGGCCGCAATGCCGTAGCCCGGCATGTACGGGCGGCTTACCCGCGGGATCACCATGCGGGCATGTCTACCACGCGACAGTACTCCTGGGGGCGGCTAACGTTGGGCGCGTGAAAGCATCTCCCGAAGCGCAATTGCGCCTGCTCGAATTGGCCGATCTGGACGCCGAGCTGGCGCGGCTGAACCATCGCCGCCGCACCCTGCCGGAAATCGCTCAGCTGGAGCAGATCGAGGCCCGCGGCCGTGAGCTTCGGGACGGCATCGTCATGGCCGACACCGAACTGAGCGACCTGGAGCGGGAACAGACCCGGGCTGAGCGGGACGTGGAACAGGTCCGGCAGCGGATCGACCGGGATAAGTCCCGGCTCGACGGCGGGCAGGTGTCGGCGGCCCGTGAGCTGTCCAACCTGCAGTCCGAGGTGGAGTCGCTGCACCGGCGCCAGTCTGATCTGGAAGAGATCGTGCTGGACGTCATGGAGCGTCAGGAGGCCGCCGAAGGGCGCCGCGACGAGCTCACCACCGAGCAGACCGGCCTGGCCGGGCAAGCCGCCGAGCTGACCAGGACGCGGGACTCGGCGCTGACCGAGATCGACGAGCAGGTGGCCAAGGCCGAGTCGAGCCGGACCGAAGTGTCCGCCGGCATCCCCGCCGACGTGCTCACCCTGTACGACAAGCTGCGGGCCCAGCAAGGGGTGGGCGCGGCCATGCTGCGCGGCGGCCAGTGCCAGGGTTGTCACCTGACCCTGCACACCGTGGACCTGAACGCGATCCGCGCCGCCGCCCCGGACGAGGTGGTCCGCTGCGAGGAGTGCCGCCGCATTCTGGTCCGCACCGCCGAGTCGGGTCTCTAATGCCCGCCTTCATCGTCGAAGCTGACGGTGGCTCACGCGGCAACCCGGGTCCGGCCGGGTACGGCGCGCTGGTGCGGGACCCGGTCACGGGGGTGGTGCTGGCCGAGCGCTCCGAGTCGCTCGGGGTGGCCACCAACAACGTGGCCGAGTACAACGGTCTGATCGCCGGTCTGCGGGCCGCGGCCGAGATCGACCCCGGGGCCGAAATTGAAGTGCGGATGGACTCCCGGCTGGTGGTCGAGCAGATGTCCGGCCGCTGGAAGATCAAGCACCCGGACATGAAGCCGCTGGCGGCCACCGCGGCCGAGGCGGCCCGCGGGTTCGCCCGGGTGTCGTACACGTGGATCCCGCGCGAGCGCAACAAGGACGCGGACCGGCTGGCCAATGAGGCCATGGACCGGGCGGCCGGGCGCCCCGCCAAGAACAGCAGCCCCGGGAGCCGCCTGGCCCCTAAGCCGGCCCCCATTGATAACAGCAAGAGGAGTGCGGCCGCTGATAACAGCAAGAGAAGCCAGACCCCCACTGATAACAGCAAGATGGGTGCAGGTGTCTCCTCCGTGGGCTGGGGCCCGCCCAGCGGGCAGCCCATGGTTACCTTGCTGCTCCGGCACGGCCAGACCCCGCTGTCGACCGAACGCCGCTTCGCTGGGATCGGCGACATCGAGCTGACCGAGACCGGAGTCCGCCAGGCCAAGCTGGCCGGGGAGCGGCTGGCCGCCCGCGGCGACATCGACGTGATCGTGAGCTCGCCGTTGCAGCGGGCCCGGCAGACCGCGGCCGAGGTGGCCGCGGCCACCGGTGCGCCGGTGGTCGTCGATGAGGACCTGCGGGAGACCGACTTCGGCGCGTGGGAGGGCTTGACCTTCGCCGAGGCCCAGCAGCGGTGGCCGGACGAGGTGACGGCCTGGCTGGCCGACCCGGCGGTGGCCCCGCCGGAGGGGGAGAGCTTCACCGCGGTCGGGGTCCGGGTCCGGGCCGCCCTGGACCGGCTGCTCGGGCAGTATCCGGGACAGGCCGTGCTGGTGGTCAGCCACGTGACGCCGATCAAGACGCTGCTGACCGAGGCCCTGCTGGCGCCGCCGGCCGCCTTGCACCGGATGTTCCTGGACGTCGGGTCGCTGAATGAGGTGCACTGGTTCGGCGACGGCCCGGCGGTCGTTAGGTCACTGAACGATACAGCTCACCTGAGTTAGCCCGCTGGTGCGGTAATCTCGGCTGGCGCCTGGCCGCAGCCGGTGCCGATAATCTGTGCTCTGGGTCACAAAAGGAATGGTAAATGGCTGATCGTTCGCAGCTCAGCGCCCCTGGGAGCCTGGCGAACGCCGAAGGCGTCACCAAGGTCGCGGCGGTGCTGCCCAGCGAACCGCTGGCGGAGGTGGCGCGGAGCGCCGGGCTCCGGCCGAGCGCCCAGCGGCCCGGGTTGTTCGAGTACATCGGCAAGCTCTGGCAGCGACGGCACTTCATCCTGGCCTTCGCCACCGCGCGGAACGTGTCGATGTACACCGAAGCCCGGCTCGGTCAGGTCTGGCAGGTGCTCACGCCGCTGCTGAACTGCGCGGTCTACTACCTGATCTTCGGCATCTTGTTCAAGGCCAACCGGGGAGTCGAGCACTACATCGCCTACCTGGTCATCGGCGTGTTCATCTTCACCTTCACCGAGCGGTCGATCCTGTCCGGCTCGCGGGTGATGTTCAACAATTTGTCGCTGATCCGGGCCCTGCAGTTCCCGCGGGCCTCGCTGCCGCTGGCCTACGTGATCGTCGAGCTGCAGCAGCTGATGCTGTCCATGCTGGTCATGTTCGCCATCGTGCTGGGCCAGGGTGAGCCGCTGACCTTCTACTGGTTCCTGGCCATACCGGTGCTGCTGCTGCAGACCATGTTCAACATCGGCCTGTCGCTGATCATCTCCCGCATCGGCGCCGAGCTGAACGACGTCAGCCAGCTGGTGCCGTTCCTGACCCGGGTCTGGCGGTACTTCTGCGGCGTCATGTACTCGATCGCCAGCCTGCCGGCCGCGCTGCCGCTGTGGTCCAAGGACCTGCTGCAGCTGAACCCGGCTGCGGTCTACATCTCGCTGATGCGGTTCGCGATCATGAAGAGCCAGCGGACGAATGCACCCGGGGCCGAGCCGTTCAACGCCAACACCTGCAGCTACTTCCACACGCACCTGACCATGTACCACGACCAGGCGTTCTGCCACCCCGAGGTCACCATGCCCGAGCTGTGGCTGTCCGGGGTGGGCTGGGCGGTGGTCATCATGGCCGTCGGCATCATCTACTTCTGGCGGGCCGAGACCAAGTACGGCCGCGGTTAAGAGGGTCCTGTTACGCCGTAAGGCCCGGCCTCACGGCCGGGCCTTTCGCATGTCTCAGCCGGTCAGCGCATGCCGGGCCGGGAGTAGCGGGCCACCGAGGTGGCCGGGGGCAGGTTCTCGGTCAGCAGCCGGTACCAGACCGCGAACACCTGGCGGGACTCGTAGGCCTCGGTGGCCTGGGCCTTGGCCAGCGCCCCGGCCTCCCGCCACTGCTCCTCGGTGTCCAGCGCGGCGATGGCGGCCGCCATCTCGGCCGGGGTCTCGTGGATCCAGCGGGTGTCGTAGACGCCTTCCGCGCCGGGCCAGTGCCGGATCACCGGCACGGCGCCGGACGCCATGCCCTCGACCGGGGCCACGTGGAAACTCTCGTCGTCGCTGGTCGACAGCATGAACCCGACCCGGCGCAGCCAGGCCGGGACATCCGGGCCCTTCTCGTCGAACACCACCGCGCCGCGCAGCAGCGGGGAACGCTGGATGCGGTGCAGGGCGGCCGCGTAGTGGCCACGCTCCTCTGGCTTCTGCCAGATCCACCACAGGTCCCAGGGCATGCCGGACTTGACGCAGAGCAGGTACCGCTCGTCGTCGCGGCGCAGTTCCTCCAGCACGTCCAGGGCCAGGTCGATGCGCTTGCGGGACGGCACAATGCCTACGAGGCCGAGGTTGAACCGGGCCCCGTCCAGCTTGGGCCGGTCCATCTGGCCGACCTCCACCGTGTTGGGCAGGGCCACGATCTTGCTCGTCGGCCAGCCGGTCTTCTCCGCGGTGAGCTGCGCGTAGTGCTTGTCCACGGTCACCACCTGGTCAACCGCGCTGATCTTCACCCCGTAGGGGTAGCGGGCGAAGACCTCGAACCGGTGCAGCCGGATGATGAGCCGGCTGCCCTTGCGCTTGTGCTTGCTGTACCAGATGGCGTTGGGCCCGCACCACTCACAGATGACCACGTCAGCCCAGTCGGCCATCGCCTGGCTGGCCTGCTCGTCGTGCTCACCGAGTGAGATCCAGTGGTCGGTGCGCAGCTCGAGCCCGGGCTGCTGCCGCAGGTACTCCAGCAGCGGGCCGGCGAACTTCAGGTCGTGCCCGGCCACCGCCACCTTGAGCTTGGGGGTGCCGGGAGCGACCTCGATCCGGGGGAAGGCGTCGTCCAGGTAGCGCCGGACCCGGACCGACGCCTGGTCCAGGGTGTACTCGGCCGCCGCGGCTGAGGTCCGGCTGGCGGCCAGCTTGAGGATGGCCGGGTCGGCGGCCGCGCTCTCCACGATGGCCACCACGTCGTCCAGGGCGGCGGCGAACATCGGGTAGTCCGCGCCCAGCAGAGCCTCGTGCATCGGGGTCCGGTTCAAGATGACCGGCAGCCCCAGCAGGCCGAACTCCAGCACCTTGGTCGACAGCTCCAGGCTGGCGTCCAGCGACGGGTGCCGCCAGCCGAGCCCGATGTCGGCGCTGGCCGCGATGCGCATGGCGCCCTCGCGGGAGTGCCCGCCGCGCCAGACCACGCCGTTGGCCGGTACCACCGCGGGCGGCTCCGCACCCTCGCCCGGCGCGGGCGGCTCGCCGAGCGCGGCCCGCATCCGGTTGTGGTAACCCGGGTCGTCCTTGTCGTTGTGGATCTTGTCGCCGACCATGTGCAGCTCGGCCCGGACCCCGCGCTGGGCCAGCAGGCCCGGCAGCTGCGTCATCTCGTAGGTGTTCCAGCGGGGCGCGAACTTGCCCGTGTAGACCAGCCGGATCACGCCGTCCGGCTCGGCCGGGGTCCCCGCCACCTCCGGCGCGGGGGGTACCACCGGCGGGAACAGCACGCACTTCCCGCAGGCCGCGGGCACGCTGCCCTCCAGGAAGCAGCGCAGCTCCTCCGTCTGGCACAGCACGTACTGAGAGCTGTTGGCCACCTCAGTCAGCCAGCTGACCGCCTCGGCGGTCATCTCCGGGATCGACTGCGGGATGTCGGTCAGGTAGGTCCACAGGCGGCCGGACAGGTCGCCGTCGGTCACCACCGCGTCGACCAGCCGGCGACCGCGCAGCACGACGATGTCGTGGCGGCCGCCGTCGCGGTCACGGTCCACCGCGCTGAGCACCGTCGAGGCCTGCTGCGGGGTCAGCCCGTTCGGGCCGATGCCGTCCAGCAGCTTCTCCTCGGCGGGGCGCCGGATCGTGACCCCGGCCTCGCCCGCCAGCGGGGTCAGCAGCCGGTCGGTCTTCACCGGGGCCTTGAGCACCAGGGTGACCTGGCAGCCCGCCCGGGCCAAGGCCAGCACCATGGACTGGACCCAGATCGCCGACCCGTCGATCAGGTTCAGGTTGACGTCCCCGTAGACCAGGGCCGAACGGGCGGGCATCAGACAAGCTCCTTCTCGCTGTCGACCGGACTGGTTACCGGACTGGGGGTGACCGCGAACAGCCGCAGGCCGCGGCGGCCCCAGGACGACCGGGGCGACGCGCCGTCCCGGTACAGCTCGGTCCGGGCCACGGCCGGGTCGAGGACGTCGGTGAATACGAAGTCGGCGCCGGGCACGTAGCCGACCGCGTCGGCCCGCGAGCACTCCAGCGCGCACATCAGCTCGACCAGCGTGGCCGGGCCGTAGGTCACGCCCGGCTCCCACACCGCCGACCAGGGCGCGGTCGCGGCCCTGGCCGCGTCGGCCACGCCGGTCCCGGTCACCACGCTGACCCCGATGCCCTCGGCCCGCACCCGGTCCAGGGCCCCGGCCACCCCGGCGGCGGCGCCGTCGAGCCACACCACGACCTCAGCCGGCCGCAGCCGCTGGCTCAGCACGCTGTCGGCCAGCACGCCGGCGTCGGCGGCCTCGCCCAGCCCGGCCAGGACCGCCACCCGGCGGCCCGGCACCGGGCGGGGCGGCAGCCCGACCTGGCGGCTCAGCTCGGCCAGGCGTACCGGGGTGGCCTGAGTCTCGTACAGGTCGAGCAGGACGGCCTTGATCTCGGCCAGGTCGCGCGGGCCGGCCTCGGCGGCCGCGGCCAGTTCCTGCCCCGACGTCTCGGTGACCGGGCCGACCGCCCGGGCGCCGCAGGCCTGCTGCTCGCGCGCCTGCTCCACGCTGGCGGCCAGGAACACCTGGTGCTGGCGGTAGACCCCGGGTTCGTCGCGCCAGGGCGGCGGCCCGATGACCTTGACCGAGCCGCTGCCGTCGCCGGTCAGCTCGTCCAGCAGCCGCTTGGCGGCGGGTCCTTCGCGCTGGTCGCGCCGGGCCGCGTAGACCGGGCCGGTGCCACGCCGTTCCGGCAGGTCGATGGGGTTGAACCGGGCCAACTGGACGCCCAGGCCACCGTCCACCACCGCGTCGCAGGCGGCGGCCAGCCAGTCCAGGTAGGGCATCAGGTACGAGGGCGCGTTACGCAGGAAGACGACCGGCTTGCCCAGGGCGCGGGCCACGTCGACCAGGTCGGCCAGCCGGCGCCCGCGGTCGGTGGCGGCCGGGTCGCCCGCGTGGGCCCAGGCTCCGCCGAGCAGGGCCGCCGCCTCGATCAGCATGAGGTCGGCGCCGGAGCCTTCCAGCACGTAGGACGCATCGTGGGGCAGGAGCTGCTCGACGGTGGCGTCCGGAGCCAGGGCGGCGCAGCTGGCATCGGTCAGCACCCCGGCCACGACCAGGCCGTCGGCCAGGTCCTCGCGGCCTGACCGGGTCACCGACGCCCAGGGCAGGCCGGGGGTGGTGTAGGCGGCCAGGAACCGGTCGCCGGCCGCGCCCGCGCCCGCGTCCTGCAAGATCTTGGCCCAGCGGGCCTCGTCGTCGGACCGGAAGCCCTCGCCCGGGCCCGGTCCGGTCCGCAGCCCGCGGCCTTCCTGCCACATCCGGTACAGGTGCAGGGGGAGCCGCGGGCCGCCGATCCACGGGCGCTTGGCCGCCTGCACCACGGCCTGGCCCAGCTTCATGGTGGCCGAGCGCTTGGCCGCCCGGAGCTGCTCCTCGGTCGTGGCCAGCTGCCGCTGGGTGTCGCGCAGGGCCCGGGTCAGCTGGTCCCGCTCCGCGGTCAGCGCCATGCTCTGCGCCGCCGCCTCCCCGGCGCCCGCGGCCGCCGGGGCCAGCTCGCCGCCGGCCTCTTCGTCCGGCTCGTCCGGGGCGTAGGCGCTCAGTGCCACATCGGCCTTGTCGTCGTCAGTCATGGTTGGGGAAGGTCTCCTCAGCCGTCGCGGGCCAGCCAGTCGGTGATGATCCGCCCGATGCGCGGTCCGGCCTGACCATCCCACAGCGGCGGCAGCTCGCCGGTGTACGGCCCGTCGTCACACGCCTTCAGCACGGCCGAAGCCAGTTCGGCGGACGTAATGAGCCTATTGCTGCCGTGGGTGATGGTGATGGGTCGTTCGGTATTCGGGCGGACGGTCAGGCACGGAACCCGCAGCAGCGTGGTCTCCTCCTGCACCCCGCCGGAGTCGGTGGCCACCGCGGCCGCGCCGCGGACCAGGCCCATGAACTCCAGGTAGCCCAGCGGGGGGACGGCGTGGATGCCCCGGTGCGCCGACAGCCCCGCCCCTTCCAGCACGGCCCGGCCGCGCGGGTGCACCGGGATGACCACGTCGATCACGGCCGCGATCTCATGCAGCGCCGCGACCAGCCCGGCTGCGATCTCGGGGTCGTCCACGTTGGCGGGCCGGTGCAAGGTCGCCACCACGTAGCGCTCGGGCAGGCCCAGGCCGGCTCGCACGGACTCGGTG
>DASXJM010000643.1:0-4592 GCA_036497405.1 Streptosporangiaceae bacterium
GTCGGTGAACGAGTAGCCGCGGCGCAGGATGCGGGTCCCGCCGTTGTGCTCGTGGCTGGCCAGCCGCATGTGCGCGTTCATCGGGATCGCGGGCCCCAGCCCGGTGGCCGACTTCTTGGCGAAGTTCGGCTCGGTGAATTCGGTCCCGCCCGACAGCGGGGCCCCGGCCACCTTGGACCGGCCGATCACGTGCTCCTGGTCCTGCAGGTAGTCCCGGTCCCAGTTCTCGACGAAGATCTGGATCTTCCGCGCCACCAGGTAGCTGCCGCCGTGGAACCAGGCCTGCCCTGACTCCGGCCCGGTCCAGACGTACTGGTTCATCAGCTCGGTCTGCTCGGCCTTGATGTTGCGGGTGCCGTCCTTGAACCCGAGCAGGTTGCGCGGGGTGGCCTCGGCCGTGGAGGTGGTGGAGGTCCGGCCGAACCCGAGTTCCATCCAGTTGTGCTCGACCACGCCCATGCCGATCCGGGCCAGGTTCCGGACCGCGTGGAACGCCACCAGCGGGTCGTCCGAGCAAGCCTGGATGCACAGGTCGCCGTCGGTGTAGTCCGGGTCCAGGTTCTCGTTGGGCAGGGTCGGCAGCTGGGCCAGCGCGGCCGGCTTCTTGCCCGACAGGCCGAACCGCCCGTCGAACAGCGAGGGCCCGTAGCCCACGGTGATGGTCAGCCGGGACACCGGGGAGCCGACCGCCTCCCCGGTGTCCAGCGGCGGCGCGTACGGCTGGGTGTCCTGCCCGACCAGTTGCCCGGCGGTCATCCGGGCCGCCGCCGTGGTCCAGTCCTTGAGCAGGTCCCGGAGGTCGGATCGGCTGGTCCCGGAGACCACGTTCATGGTGCCGAAGGCCAGCCGGTCCTGGGCCGGGGTGGCGATGCCCGCCTGGTGGGTCCCGTAGAACGGGACGGTCTGGCCGCTGTCGCCGACCACGTCGCTGGTCTTGGCCGCGGCGCTGCCGCCGCCGGAGTGGCCGAAGTAGCCGCCCAGGCCGCCCGCGACCGCGCCCGCGCCGACCAGGCCGGCTCCGGTCAGCAGCCCTCGCCGTGATGGCCCGGCCGGGTGACCGTCGTGGTCATCCGGGCCGGCCGGGCCGTTGGTCACTTCGTCGGTCATTTAGGCGGTGCCCACCTGGCTGGAGATCTTGGACATGGTCTCGGCCAGCGCGTTGACCGAGGACGACAGCGTGCGGCGCTGGTTGTCCAGCACGGTCGAGTACTCGACGTAGCCGGTGTCGTCGTAGCCCGGGCTGGCCTGGTACTTGCTCAGCGCGGTCAGCACGGCCGCGTCCCGCTGCTTGATCTGGGTCAGCAGGCTGGGGTCCTTCTTCTGCAGGTACGGCGTGAGCAGGGTGACCACCTCCATGGCCCCGTCCACGTTGGCCTTGAACACCGGGAGGTCGGTGTTGGAGTACCGCTCCTCCTCACCGCTGATCTTGGCGGTGGCGGCCTCGTTGATCAGGTCGGTGGCCCCGCTGGCCAGTTCGAGCGGGTTGTACTGAGCGCTCTTGACCAGGGTCAGCAGCTGCTGTTCGTGCTTGACCAGCCCCGAGCACAGCGCGGGCGCGCCCTTGAGGGTGTTGTCCGACCACATCAGCTGCTCGAGCCGGTGAAAGCCCATGAACTGGGACTTCACCGTGACCGGGTTCTCCCAGCGGCCGTCGATCTGGGTGTCCAGCGTGCCCCAGATCTCGGCCACCGGCTCGATGTGCTCGTAGTACACCCGGGCCTTGGGGTAGAGGATCTTGGCCTGGCCGAGGTTCCCGGCCCCGATGGCCTGGCAGAACGTCTGGGTCGCCGACACCAGCTCGGTGGTCTGCTGGTTGATGTAGGTCGTGTACCCCTTGACCGCCGCGGCCAGCTGCGGGTTGGACTGCCAGGTCGCCCCGGTGCTCTTGCCGGTCACGGTGAACTTCCAGTGCTCCTGGGATGCGCCCGGGCAGTTCAGCTCGTAGCTGCCCGGCGCCAGGGTCAGCTCGAACCCGCCCGACAGGCCTGGAGTCAGGTTCTCCTGCTCGCCCAGGATCTTGCTTCCGTTCGACGTGCGCAGCTCGGCCTCGGTGACCGCGCTGGCGTCCTTGTTGGTCACGTTGAACTGCACGTCGCCGGTGGCCACCTTGGCCGGTTTGGCCGCGCAACCCTGCGGGGTGAGGCTGACCGTGACCGTGGTCGTCTTGCCGGTGTCCGAGGCGGTCTTGGACTTGGAAGCCGAGCTGGAGCAGCCCGCGGCGACCACGACAGCGCCGGTCATCAGGGCGATCATGGCGGTGAGGCGCGATGTCCTGCCGCGCATGGGTCGCCGATTGCCGTCAAGCCTCACGAGGGGTTACTCCTTCAATTTTCTGTGAAAGGTCGGGGGCGGGGGTCACCGCTCGCGGCGGGGTCCGGCGGGGAGCGGGCCAGGCCACGATCAGCACCATGGGGACCAGGTAGACCAGCCAGGCGATGACCATGATCCAGCTCGGGAACGGCTGAATCCCCAGCACGCCGGTGAGCAGCGAGGAAAGCGGCGTCCCCGGCCGCACCAGCCAGGACAGGTCGAAGGCCTGGGCCTGGCCGAAGTTCAGCCAGCCGGCCTCGTTGGCGGTCATGAACGCGGTCATGACCAGCCCGGCCGCCACCACCACCAGGACCAGGCCGGTGACCTTGAAGAACCGGGCCAGGTTGAGCCGGACGCCGCCCTTGTAGATGCCGTAGCCGATCGCCGCGGCCAGCAGGATGCCGATCACCGCGCCGAGCCAGGAGGTGCTGGCGTCGCCGGACGCGTTGAACGTGGCCAGCAGGAACACGGCGGTTTCGAAGCCCTCGCGCAGCACGGCCAGAAACGCCATGATCACCAGGGCGCGGCTCGACCCGCTGGCCAGGGCCGAGGCGGCCGCCCCTTCCAGTTCCTTCTTCATGCCGCGGGCGTGCTTGCGCATGAACATGATCATGTAGGTGACCATGATCACGGCCAGCGCCCCGACCACGGTCTCCAGGCCTTCCTGTTGCCGCTGCGGCAGGTCGTGCGAGATCACCTGCAGGGCAACGGCGATACCGATACAGATCAGGACGGCGACGG
Organism: Streptosporangiaceae bacterium; assembly: GCA_036497405.1. GTDB lineage: Bacteria > Actinomycetota > Actinomycetes > Streptosporangiales > Streptosporangiaceae > Bog-532. The sequence goes on from DASXJM010000643.1 coordinate 3,052, forward strand.
CGGTCCCCAGCCAGACCTGCCGGAGGGCGTCCCGGCGGCCCTGCTGACCGAGGAACGCGGCGACGATGCCGACGATCAGCGCCGCCTCCAGCCCCTCCCGAAGCCCGATGACAAAGGTAGGCAGCACTTGACGCCGGCCCTCCTGTCTGATCCGTAGGTAAGCCTTACCTAAGTAAGGCCAGCCACACCTTACGCGGTCGTGGCCCGGACCCGTCAAGGGGGTGATCACTATTGATACGGTTTGCCGGTGAACGCCCTGGCGCCCGAGTTGCGCGAGCTCATCGAAGCCGGACCGCTGGCCCATCTGGCCACGATCAACGCCGACGGGACCCCTCAGGTCAGCGTGGTCTGGATCGGGCTGGACGGCGACGACGTGGTCAGCGGCCACCTGAACTGGTACGCCAAGCTGCGCAACATCGACCGTGACCCCCGGGTGGTGCTGTCGTTCGACGCGCCCCGCCAGCCGGGTGTGGCCCTGAACCCCTACGCCGTGCTGACCGCCCGGGCCGCCATTGAGCCCAGCGACCAGACCTGGGACCTGCTCAACCGGCTGGCCAAGGTCTACATGGCCCCGGACGCGGAGTTCCCCGCCCCCCGGGGACCTGGCTGGATCATCCGTTACCAGGTCACCCGGGTCGGCGGGGTCGGTCCTTGGGTCAGCTAGCGCCGGTCAGCTAGCGCCGGTCAGCTGACTTCGGCGGTCTGGGCGGGCGCGACGGCCGGGGTCTCGTCCTGGTCCTGCTCGTCCGGGCGCCGGGTGAGCAACGCCACCAGGGCTCCGGCCACGGCCACGATCCCGGCGACCAGGAACGCGGTCTGCATACCGCTGGTGAACACGTCGTGGCTGATCGCCGCGATGGTCGCCGCGACCTGGCCCGTCACGCCTGGTGGCACCGGGGCCACACCGACCTGGACTGCGCTCTCGACCTGGCTGAGCTGAGCTCCGGCCAGGTGCGGCAGGTTCGCCCCGGCCCACCGGCCCGGCAGCAGGCTGTCGACCCGGGCCGACATGATGCTGCCCAGGATGGCGGTGCCGAGCGTGCCGCCGAGCTGCATCGCGGTGGATTGCAGGCCGCTGGCCACCCCGGCCAGCTCGCGGGCGGCGTTGCCCACGATCACGTCGGTGGCGCCGACAATGACCGGGGACAGGCCCAGGCCGAGCAGGATGAACCACAGCACGGTGTTGCTCGGGTCCGAGGTCGCGGTCAGCCGGGACAGCCCGAACAGGGCCACCGCCGCGAAGATCATGCCCACGCAGAGCGGGATCTTCGGCCCGAGCTTGGTCAGGACCCAGCCCGAGATGGGGGAGCCCACGATGAGCATGGCCGTCATCGGCAGCAGCCACAGGCCGGTCTTGACCGGGTCGTACCCGTGCACGTTCTCCAGGTAGAAGGTCATGAAGAACATGGCGCCGAACAGGGCGAACATCAGCAGGATGACCAGCACGACCCCGGCCGACAGCGGCACCGAACGGAACAGGCGCAGCGGCAGCAGCGGCTCGCTGGTCCGCCGCTCCCGCCCGATGAACAGGGCCATGGCCA
>DASXJM010000644.1:0-11851 GCA_036497405.1 Streptosporangiaceae bacterium
ATCCTGGGCGCGGCCCACGTCCACCCTCGGGTGCAGGAGGAATTTGAGTTCCTCAGCGGACGCATATAACTCAAGACCTCCGGCAAGACCCGGGTGGCCGACGCCGGCGAGAGGATCATCGTTCCGCGCGCCCTTACAGCCCCAGTCGCGCCGCCAGGCCGTCCACCGCGGCCCGTGCCGTGTCGTCGGAGGTGTGCCCGTACACATCGCCAGTGATCGTGATCGAGGAGTGCCCAAGCAGGTCGACCACGGCCTTCCCTTAGCTCCACAGAAAATCGCGGGTCAGAGCATATTTTGGCCAGTTCGCCGACTAACCAACATCCTGCTCAGCAGTTACTTGCCCGCGGAGCACTTCAGTGGCACACCTGGACGGTTCCCGCCAAACGAGGTATCCAGCTGATATGGATGGCGTCGCAGCTTCCAGCACGCACACGGTTCTCGCCGAGGCCGATGGCACTGCTTATCGGTCGTTGCGCCACCGACCGGTAACACGGGCAGAGCGCTATGCCCTCGGCAAGAGTCTGCGTAAGCGGGTGCCACGCAAGTCGTTAGCCGACTGGATAGCACCTTCTGATCGTCCCGACCCGGTGGAACTCATCAACGTCAGCCACCAGGGCCGGGTCGACCGGCTGATCCCGATCCGGGTCGGGCGCATGGTGGACTCGCCGTACGGATTTCTGCGCGGAACCGCCGTGGTGATGGCCGAGGACGTGGCGCATCTGCCCGCAACTGGAATCACGCCCGTGGTCTGCGGTGACTCCCACTTCGGCAATTTCGGGTTCTATGCCTCTCCCGAGCGGGATCTCGTGATCGACCTCAACGACTTCGACGAGGCCCACCCGGGCGGCTGGGAGTGGGACCTGCGCCGGCTGGTGGCCAGTATCTGGGTCGCGGGCCGCCAGAACGGCGCCAGCGAGCAGGCCTGCGAGTCAGCCGTCCGGCGCTGTGTGGCCGGCTACCGCGGCGAGGTGCGGTCGCTGGCCTCGACCGCGCTGCTGGCCCGGTCCTACCAGCGTCTCGACGTCGACCACCTGCGCCAGGGCGCCAAGGCGAAGTCACTGCGGGCCGAGATCAAGCGGGCGGCGGCCCGGGCCCGCCGCCGGACCAGTGACCGGGCGCTGCCCAAGTTCACCAGTGAACGGGACGGGAAACGCCGGATCGTGGAGGACTTCCCGCTCATCACCCGGGTCAGCTACTTCGAGGCCGACCAGGTCGCACGGGGCCTGGACGACTATCTGCAGACCCTGGCCCCGCACTGGCGGCGGGTCCTGGGCGGCTACACGCTGATCGACGTCGCCCACAAGGTGGTCGGGGTCGGCAGCGTCGGACTGCGCGCCTACGTGGCCCTGCTGGAGGGCAGCAGCCCCGATGACGTGGTGTTCCTGCAGCTGAAGCAGGCCCGGCGATCGGTCCTGGCCCCGTACGTGCACGGTGAATCGGCCTGGCATGCCCACCAGGGCCAGCGGGTGGTCGAGTACCAGCAGGCCCTGCAGACGGTCAGCGACCCGCTGCTGGGCTGGACCACCGTGGGCGACCATCAGTACTACGTGCGCCAGTTCCGGAACATGAAGGGGACCGTGCCCCTGGACTCCATCGACGGTGCCGCGTTGGCCGACTACGCCGGGATCATCGGGCACCTGCTGGCCAAGGGCCACGCCCGGACCAGCGGTGCCTCCATGATCGTCGGCTACACCGGCTCCTCTGACCGCCTCGACCGCGCCCTGGCCCGGTTCGCGCGGCTCTACGCCGACCAGACCGAAGCCGACCACGCCGCCCTGGTCAAAGCGGCCGACCGGGGCGTCCTGCCCATCGAGCGCGGCCTGTGAAGAGCGCCGGGTACCGGCTCGCCTGAACTTGCTGATCGTTTGCGGCCGTCTGTGCCTGGTGGGACGGGAGTTATGCGGCTTATGCTCCGCTTTGAGGTCGCCGCCAGGAACCACGAGGGAGCATCATGCCGAAGCCGACGATCGTTCTGGTCCACGGAGCCTGGGCCGACGGGTCAAGCTGGAACGCCGTGTCGACCGAGCTGCAGGGTCAGGGTTACACCGTCCTGACCCCGACGAACCTGCTGCGCAGCGTGGCGGGCGACGCGGCCTACGTGGCGTCGTTCCTCAAGCAGCGCACCAGCGGTCCCGTCGTCCTGGTCGGCCACTCCTACGGCGGCGTCGTGATCACCAACGCGGGCGCGGCCGGCGGTGACGTCAAGGCCCTCGTCTACGTTGACGCCTTCATCCCGGACGCGGGGGAGACCACCTTCCAGATCCTGGGCGGCTCGGGCTCGGCCTTTGACGTGCCCGACCCGAATGCGGTCTTCGACATCGCCGGCTACCCCGGGGCCCCCGAAGGCGACGCCGAGGCGTTCCTCAAGCCCGCGACCGTGCACGAGTCCTTCGCCCAGGACCTGCCCGAAGCCGACCGCTGGCTGATCGCCGCCAGTCAGCGGCCGATCACCCTCGGCGCCAATACGGCCGGAACCGAGGCGACGGCCTGGAAGACCATCCCGAGCTGGACCGTGGTCGGCACCGAGGACCGGGTCATCCCCCCGGCCGTCCAGCGCCGGATGGCCGAGCGGGCCGGGTCGACCGTCACCGAGGTGGCCGGATCGCACGTGTCGATGGTGTCCCACCCCGACGCGGCCATCGCCGCCATCCTGGCCGCGGCCGCTACCGTGCCGGACTGAGCCATCGCGGACCGGGCCATCGCGGACCGGGCCATCGCGCACTGAGCCGCGGGCCAAACCGAACCCCAGTTGATCACCAGGCCGGCCAGCGGCCCATCATTGAGTCGCCGCTGTTGATCTAGGGACCGGAGATCGGACATGAGCGCTGCCGTGCCGCCTGCTGCCAAGCTGCACCTGATCGTGGGGTACGACGGATCGCCTCCGTCCGTCCGGGCCCTGGACGCGGCGGTGCGCCTGCTCAGCGGCCGTACCGGCCAGATCGTGGTGCTGTACGTCGGTCACCTGTCGGCCGCGGACTCGATGTCATCCGACGCCCTGGCCGAGATGGAGCAGAGCTTCAGCGAGATCGCCGCCGACCTGCGGAACCAGGCCGGAGAGCAGCTGCGCGGGCGGGAGGACCGCTGGCAGTTCGAGTGGCGCCAGGGAGACATCGCCCAGGAACTGCTGGCGACCGCGACCCGCCTCGGTGAAGCCGACTCCGACGACACCGTGGCGCTGGTGGTCGGGAGTTCATCGCACGCCATGCACCGCGTGATCGGCTCGGTGGCTGTCAGCCTGAGCCGGCATTCGCCGGTGCCGCTGGTGATCGTGCCCTGAGGTCCTGACCAGCTACGTCGTTTCCGTGCGGTGACGGCGGGTATCTTCACCGCTACCACGGCTGCGGCCCAGTACGGCTGCTCAGTAAGGAGATGGGTGAAAGTGACCGCTGACGCAGTGCCCGGACCCGTCGTTCCCCAGTACCGGCTGGTCACCATCTCGGCGGCCTACGGGGCCGGCGGCAGCATCGTCGCGCCCGCCCTGGCCGAGCGGCTCGGCGTGCCCTTCCTGCAGCGGGTGACCAGTAACGAAGCCGACCCGACCCAGCCTGGACCCTGTGCCGAGCAGCTGACCGAGGACGAAGCCAGCAGCACGCCGGTGCACCGGCTGCTGGCCGCGTTCACCCACGGGATGCCGGTCGGGCCCACGCAATCGGCGCCACCGGCGCACGTGCTCGAAGACGACCTGCGCGGCAGCGCCGAGGCCGGAATCCGCCGCATGGCCGCCGACGGCGAAGGCGTGATCCTGGGCCGGGCCGCCGCGGTCGTGCTCGGCAAGGGCACCGGCTTCCACGTGCGGCTGGACGGTGCGCCGGATCGCCGGGCCGCCCAGGGTGCCGTGATCGAGAGCGTCGGGCCGGACGAAGCCGTGACCCGGATGCACCGGGCCGACAAGGCCCGCACCGCCTACGTCCGCCGCCTCTACCGGGTCAACCCGACCGACGCGGCCCACTACCATCTGGTGATCGACTCGACCGTGATCCCGCTGGACGCGGTCACCGAGATCATCGTGCAGACGATGTCCGCCCGCTCCATGGTCCCGTCCTAGCTCCGCTCTGACGCCGGGCCCAGGTCCGGCACAGATCACAAAGCGGAAGCCGGTCGGGAGCAGGTTGATTGCGCCGGCTAACCATCAGACCGCTGGCGGCGTAGGCTCCGCCCTTAATGGGGCTGCACGGGGACTCGCTGACGGTGCGCCGGATGCGCGCGTCCGGGGTGGTCATTTTCGCCGCCGTGCTGACCACCCTGGTCGCCGCGGCGCTGGCGGCCACGTTCGCGGTCTACAGCGGCGGGGTGCTGCCGCGGGCCGTCCAGCACGACCTGGGCACCGCCAGCGGGACCACCTTCCTGGTCACCGGGCCCGTCGACCGTGACCAGGCCGGTCAGATCACCAGGCAGCTACCGGGCCAGCTCAAGCGGGCGCTCGGCCAGGTCCCGTTCGCCTTCGACAGCGCGCTGCGCTCCGATCCGCTCGGCTTCATCTCCGGAGCCCACCCCGCCGAGTCCACCGGCCGCGACAGCGGCGCCACCTCCGCGGGCGGCAACGTGCCGATCGCCGAAGCCGCCGCGTTCACCGGCCTCACCGCCCACGCCGTCCTGCTGACCGGCCACTGGCCGGGCCAGCCCGTGGCCGGGCAGCCGGTACCGGCGGCCCTGCCCGCCGCGGCGGCCACGCTGCTGAAGGTCAAGCCGGGCGACGTGATCCAGATGCGGGACCGGGACAGCAACGCGCTGGTGCGGTTCACGATCACCGGCCTGTACCGGCCGCGGGCGACGACCGGCCCCGGCGCCGCGTACTGGCAGGTGAACCACGTCGGCTTCGCCGGGGCGGCCGCCTCCGGCGGCTTCACCGAGTACGGGCCGCTGACCGTCGACCCGGCCGCGTTCAGCGGGTCTCTCACGGTCGGGGCCGGTACCTGGCTGGCCCAGCCGGACACCCCGGCCATCGCCGAAAGCCAGCTGACCCACGTGGCCAGCCGGCTGTCGGCCCTGATCACCTCGCTGGAGAGCGGCGAGAACCTGCCCGCCCTCAACCCGGTCACCAGCCTTCCAGGCGTGCTGACCCGGACCAACAGCAACCTCGGCGTGGCCCGCTCGCTGCTGGCCATCAGCGCGGTCCTGATCGTCCTGCTGGCCGCGGCCGCCCTGCTGCTGGTGGCCCGGCTGCTGGCCGGGGCGCGCGAAGGCGAGGTGGCCATGATGGCCGCCCGCGGCGCCACCCGCTGGCAACTGGCCCGGCTGACGCTGGCCGAGGCGGTACCACTGTCGGTGGCGGCGGCGGCTGGCGGTGGGCTGGCCGGGGTCTGGCTGGCCCGCCTCGCGGCCGGCGCGGGCTCGGTTCCGTTCAGCACCGCCCTGAACCTGGCCTGGCCCACGGCGCTGGTGGTCGCGGCCGGGGCCGTGGTCATCGTGCTGGTGCCAGCGGTCCGGACCGTGAACCCGGGCGCGGCCCGGGCCCGGCAGGGCCGGGCCGCCGCGGTGGCCGGGATCAGCCGGGCCGGAGCCGACGTGGGCCTGGTCGCGCTGGCCGTGCTGGCCGGCCTGGAGCTGCGGCGGTACTCGGCCGGGTCGGCCGGGCCCGGATCGGGCGCCTTGGGCGCCGACCCGGTCCTGGTGCTCGCGCCCGCGCTGGCCCTGGCGGGCGGGACCACCGCCGCGCTGCGGCTGCTGCCGCTGGGCGCGAAGCTGGGGGACCGGCTGGCCGGGCGCGGCCGGCGGCTGACCGCCGCGCTGGCCAGCTGGCAGATCAGCCGCCAGTCGGTCCGGCAGGGCGGGGCGGCCCTGCTGGTCGTGCTGGCCGTCGCCACCGGGTCGCTGGCCATCGCCCAGCGGCAGAGCTGGATCGGGTCCGCCCACGACCAGGCCGCGTTCACGGCCGGGGCTGATGTACGGATCGAACCGCCCGCCCCGCTGACTCCGGGTCAGTCCGGGCAGCTCAGCCGGGCCCGTGGGGTCACCGCGGTCATGCCGGCCGCGTCTTACCCGGCCGCCAACGGATCGGGCGAGGTTCTGGCCGTGAACGCCGGGCACGCGGCCGCGGCCACGCTGCTGCGCTCCGACCAGGCGCCGCAGCCCGCCGCCGAACTGCTGCGCCGGATCACCCCGGCCGGCGCGGCTCCCGGCCTGGCCCTGCCCGGCCAGCCGACCGGTATCCGGCTGGCCGCCGCGATCGGGCCGTCCGCCCTGGCCCTGGATCCGGTCGAGGTGACCGTGACCGTCGGCGATCCCGACGGCGACGTCTACCAGCTGGACGCCGGGTCGTTGCCGGCCGATGGCCAGACCCACACCCTGACCGCGGCCCTGCCCGGCGGAACCGCGATCTACCCGCTCCGGATCATGGCGATCACCGCGTCCTACCAGCTGCCTGCCCGCCGGGCGCCCGCCACGGCCCGGTTCACGGTGGACCACCTGACCACGACCGGGGCCGGTGGGTCGGCTCCCATGCCCGGGACCGACCTCCGGGCCTGGCCGGCCGCGGCCTCCTCCGCGCAGCTGGTCACGATCCGGGCCACCGCGCCCGGCCCGGTCGGGAAGACCGGCCCACCGGCGGTGGCAACGTCCGCGCCGCCGATCTCGGGCTCGGCCCGGACCGTGACCTTCGCCTCCGGATTCGGGCAGGGCAAGGCGTTCAAGGCCGATCTCCCCCCGGTGCCGGTCACCGGCGCGGTCACCCTGACCGCCCCCATCCTGGCCGCCGGTACCGTGCCGGGGCTGGCCACCCGGGCCTTCCTGACCGCCAACCGGTCCCACGTCGGCTCGATCGTTGAATCCAGCGTGGCCGGGGCCACCATCGGCGTGAAGATCGTTGCGGTCACGTCGTCCTGGCCCACGGTCAACGGCGGCGGCGGAGCTCTGATCATCGACCTGGGTGCGCTCCAGAACATCCTGGCCGCCGAGGGGCAGGCCCCGGCCGAGCCGACCCAGTGGTGGCTGGCCACCAGTTCGGGAACGGCCCCGCCCGGCCTGGCGGCCGGGCTGGCCCCGGGTACCGCGGTGACCACGGCGGCCGGGCTGGCCAGTGGGCTGCTGGATGACCAGGTCTCGGCCGTGCCGCAGCGGGCCCTGCTGGCGGTGGCCATCACCGCCGTCCTGCTGGCCATCACCGGGTTCTGCGTCAGCATCGCGGCCGGTGTCCGGCAGCGCCGGGCCGAGAACGCGCTGCTGGCCGCGCTCGGCGTGCCCCCCGGCGCGGCCGCCGGCCAGCTGGGGCTGGAGAAACTGCTGCTCAGCGTGCCAGCCGCGCTGGCCGGGCTGGCGCTCGGAGTGGTACTGGCCGAACTGCTGGTCCCGGCGCTGACCCTGACCACCTCGGCCGCTCATCCGGTGCCGCCGGTGCTGATCCACTTCGGCTGGCCCCAGACGCTGGGCCTGGTCGCGTGCGTAGCGGTGATCCCGGTCCTGGCCGCGGTGCTGGCCATGGCCCGGCGGCCCGACCCGGCCGCCGCCCTGCGGGCTGCGGAGGCCGCGTGAGCCGGGCCCGCCCGGCAGTGGGCCCGCTGCTGGGGGAGGCCCGGGGAGCCCTGGTGGCGCTGGCGATCCTGGTCGGGGCGCTCACGTTCGCGGCCCTGGCCGGCCCCGCTCAGGCCCTGCGGGCCGAGACCCAGGCGCTGCGGAACACCATGGCCGGGCTCAGCCCGCTGGTGAAGCAGATCACCGCCGCCACCGACTGGCAGGACTTCACCCGGCAGCTCGACCCGGAACAGCCGGAGACCCTGTCCGGCCGCGACCTGACCGACGCCACCACCGCGCTGACCCACGGTTACGCCTCGGCCGGGCTGCCGGTCGGCTCGGGTGCCTGGGCCGGGCTGGAGTCCCCGATCTACACGCTGGCGTCGGGCGCGGGACCGCGGACCAACACCGGAGCCCCGGCCCGGCTCGCGGTGCTGGGCCGGCCCGAACTGGCCAGCCACGGGCGGCTGACGGCTGGCACCCTGACCGGTCCGGTCCGGGCGAACGCCATAGCGTGCACGGTCTCCACCGCGACCGCGGCCCGGTACGGCCTGCACCCCGGATCCCGGCTGGTGCTGGTCGCGTCGTCCGGCCCGATCACCCTGGCCATCACCGGCGTCGTGGCCCCCCGCGACTCCCCCTTTACGTTCTGGCAGAACGGCGGCGGGCTCACCCCGCTGTACAACACGCCGTTGGACGGGACCCCGTACTGGAGCGGCGCGGTGTTCGCCGACCCCGGCCAGGAGCAGACGGTTCAGGCGGTATTCGGGCCGTCCAGCTTGAGCGTGACCTGGACGGTCCCGCTGAATACGGGCCGGCTCACCGCCAGCCAGGCCCGGCCCGTGTACAACACGCTGAACCAGGTCACGCAGACGTTCCCGGCCCTGGGCCCGCTCAGCGGCGGGGCCGGCGTGGTCTCGGTCTCGTCCCCGCTGACCGGCCACCTGGCCACGTTCCTGACCACCCAGGCCGAGGTCGACACCGCGCTGGCCCTGCTGTTCGTCAGCCTGATCGTGGCCGGGGCCGCGGTCATCGCGGTCGCGGCCCGGATGGTCACGGTCCGGCGCGGCGCCGAACTGACCCTGGTGCGGGCCCGGGGCGGTTCCATCGCCCAGCTGTCGGCCCAGCTGCTGCGGGGCACGGTGGTCGTGGTGCTGCCCGCAGCGGTGCTCGGAGCCGGCCTGGCCTTCGCCGTCGAGTCCCGTGCCGCCTCCTCGGCGCTCGGGTGGTCGCTGGCCGCCCTGGTCCTGGTGGCCGGCCTGGCCGGCCCGCCGGTGATCGCCGCCGTGCGGCACCGCCGGCCCGGGCCGCCCACGTCCGCGGCCCAGATCACGGCGGCGGGGGAGGCGGCCCCGCGCCGGTTCGGCGCCCGCCGCTGGGTGGCCGAGGGGACGGCCTGCGCGGCGGCCATCGCCGGCCTCGTCGTCCTGCGCACCCAGGGCCTGCCCGCCCCCGGGCAGACCGACCTGATCCTGGCCGCGACCCCGGTCCTGGTGGCCGTGCCGGTCGTGCTGGTCGTGCTGCGGCTGTACCCGCTGGCCGTCCGGGCTCTGCTGGCCCTGGCCGCCCGGGCCCAGGGCGCGACCGGATTCGTGGCCCTGGCCCAGGCCTCCCGGACCACGCTGACCGGGATCCTGCCGGTGTTCGCGGTGGTTCTGGCGCTGAGCGTGGCCGCCTGCGCCGGGATGGTCCGCGACGCGGTCGGCCGGGGCGAGAACGCCGCCGCCTGGGCCGCCACCGGAGCCGACGTCCTCATCCAGAACCGCCCCGGATCGGTACCGCCGCCCCCCTACGACCACGTCACCGCGGCCGATGTGGACCGGATCGCGGCCGTGCCCGGGGTGCGGCAGACCGCCGCGGTCTGGTCAACCAGCTGGAGCGGTCCCGGCGGCCAGGCCGTCACCGTGCTGGGGGTCGACCCGGCCCGGTACGCCGCGCTGACCTCGACCACCCCGTTCCCGTCCTTCCCGGCCAGCAAGCTCGGGCCGGCCGCCGCGTCGGGCCGCGCGGAAGCGCCCGCCACCACCATGACCGTCATCCCGGTGCTGGCGTCGCCCGCGGCCGCGGCCTTCCTCGGGCGGGCGGCCCCGGAGCGGCTCACCGCCCGTCAGTCCGGCCTGGGGCCGGTCCGGATCCGGGTCACCGGGGTGCTGGCGTCCACCCCGGCCCAGCCCGGTGGCGGCGCCTGGGTGATCATGCCGCTGCGGACCCTGCCCGGCGCCGCGGGCCGCCCAGGACCGGAGAACCTGCTGGTCGCCGGGCCCGGGATCGACAACCGGAAGCTGGCCGCCGTCGTCAACACCGTGCTCCCTGAGGCCGACATCGTCACCCGGTCGTCGGTCCTGAGTTCCCTGGCCGACGCGCCGCTGGCCAAGAGCGCGGAACTGCTGATGCTGCTCACCATCCTGGCCGCGGCCGGGCTCGGCCTGGGCACGGTGATGATGGGGCTGGCCCTGGGCGCGGCCCAGCGGCGGCGCACGCTGGCCCGGATGACCACCATGGGCCTGGACCGGCCGATCGGGCTGGCCGTCACCGAGGCCATGCCGGCCATCGTGGCCGCGGCCGTGGCCGGCCTGGTCTGCGCGCTGGCCTTGCCCCGGCTGGTCGGCCCGGCCCTGGACCTGGCCGTCTTCACCGGCTCCGGGACGCCGGTGGCGATCCAGCCCGGCTGGGCCGCACTCGGGCTGCCGATCGCGGCCGTCATCGTCATCGCCGCCGCCGCGTTGGCCGGGCAGACCCAGGCCCTGCGCCGCCGTGGCGTCACCAGCCTGCTGCGGGCACACTGAACACGGGGGAGCGGAGGAGACCAATGGGTACGAGCATCGCGGATCTGGGGGCGGAGGCGGCTCGCCAGCACCGGGACTTCGGGGCGGGCTCCCTGATCGTCTGCGATCGGCTGGTCCGCATCTACGCCGCCCCCGGCGGTATCGAGGTCCAGGCCCTGCAAGGCCTGGACCTCCTGATATCCGAGGGTGAGCTGGCCGCCCTGGTCGGCGCGTCGGGCAGCGGCAAGTCGACGCTGATGAACATCCTGGCCGGGCTGGACCGGCCCACCGCCGGGTCGGTCCGGGTCGCCGGGCACGACCTCGCCGCGATGAACGCCAAGCAGCGGCTGGCCTACCGGCGCCAGACCATCGGCTTCATCTGGCAGCAGACCTCCCGCAACCTGCTGCCCTACCTGACCGCCCAGCAGAACGTGGCCCTGCCCATGCGGCTGGCCGGCCGCGGCAACCGGGAACGCCGGGCCCGGTCGGGCGAACTGCTGGACCTGCTCGGCCTGGGCGACATGCTGCAGCGCCGCCCCGACCAGCTGTCCGGTGGCGAGCAGCAGCGGGCCGCGATCGCGGTGGCCCTGGCCAACGACCCGAAGGTGCTGCTGGCCGACGAGCCCACCGGCGAGCTCGACACCGCCACCGCCGGCGAGGTCTTCGCCGCGCTGCGCACGGCCAACGCCGAGCTCGGGGTCACGGTGCTGATCGTCACCCACGACCCAGCGGTGTCGGCCCAGGTCCGCCGGGTCATCGCCATCCGCGACGGGCGGACCAGCACCGAGATCCACCGGCCCGGCGTGGCGGCCGGTGACGAGACCGGCTCCGCGGTGGAGTACGCGGTCCTGGACCGGGCCGGGCGGCTACAGCTACCGCGCGAGATGACCGAGCCGCTGGGCATGGAAGGCCTGGTCCGGCTGGAACCGGAACCCGACCACATCGGCGTCTGGCCCGATGACCGTGAGCAGAACCAGCCGGAGGCCGGTCATGACGACTGACCTGGCCCCGGTGGTGGCGGTGGATCAGGTGACGCGCACGTTCGGGACCGGCCACACGGCCACCCGGGCCCTGCGCGGGGTGTCGTTCACCATCACCCCGGGTGAGCTGGTGGCCCTGCGCGGCCGGTCCGGGTCCGGCAAGACCACCCTGCTCAACATCGTCGGCGGCCTCGACCGCCCCGACCAGGGCACGGTCCAGGTCTCCGGGCAGGAAGTCACCGCGCTGTCCGAACGGGAGCGGCTGCGGCTGCGCCGGGAAACGGTGGCGTTCATCTTCCAGTCGTTCGGCCTGATCCCGATCTTGTCCGCGGCCGAGAACGTGGGCGTGCCGCTGCGGATCGCCGGCCGCCCGGCCACCGAGCGGGAGGAACGAGTCCGGCTCATGCTCGACATCGTCGGGCTCAGTCCGCACGCCCAGCAGCGGCCGGGCGAGCTGTCCGGCGGCCAGCAGCAGCGGGTCGCGATCGCCCGGGCCCTGGCCGGGCGGCCGGACGTGCTGCTGGCCGATGAGCCGACCGGCCAGCTCGATTCCGAGACGGCCAAGCAGATCATGCGCCTGCTGCGGGTGGTCGTGCAGTCCGAGCGGACCACCGCCCTGGTCGCCACCCACGACCCGAACCTCATCGACCTGGCCGACCG
>DASXJM010000645.1:0-23502 GCA_036497405.1 Streptosporangiaceae bacterium
CTGGCCGAGGTCGTCGTAGACCCGGAACTGGGCCGTGATGCTGACCGTCTCGCCGTCGTAGACCTCGTGGGTGGGCAGCGCGACGGTGCCCGCGGGCCCGGTGCCCTTGATGCCGAACAGGTTGTGGTCCTCGCTGGCCAGCGAGGACCGGCCCCAGTCGGACTCGTCGATGGCCTGGGCGATGGTCACGGCGGCGGGCACCCCGTAGGTGCGCTGGGCGGCCAGCGCGCCGGGGGCGATCGCGTCGATGAACGCCCGCTGGGCCGCCGTGCCCGGGCTGGCCGCCGACGACGGGGTGCTGGCCTGGTGCCGCTGGTAGGACGGCGCGGCCTTCGTCGCCGGCTGGGTGCTGGCCTTGGGCTTGGTGGTCGGCTTGGCCTTGGCGGCCGGGGCCGGGGCCGGGGCCGGGGCGACTGCCGGGGCTGAAGCGGAGGCTGACCCCGCTGTGGCCGGGGTGGCGGTCGGTACACCCGGGATCGATGCCGATGGCTGGGCCTGGGGTTGCCTGGTGCTCCTGGCCTGCGGCTGGTCCGACCGGCTGCTCGAAGCCGACGCCGAGGCTGAGGCCGAGGGGGAGGCCGAAGCCGGGCGGGAGGCCGACGCGGAGGCCGAGGCCGAACCCGAGCCGGACGGCATCCCCGGAATGGCCGCCGTCCCGGCCGCCGACCCCGATCCGGACCCGGCCTTCCCACTGCCCGCAGTCGAGGACCAGTCGGACGCCGCCGCGACGGTCTGAGCCGACGTCCCCGGGATGGCGGCCAGCGCATCTTCGGACTGCCGGTCGGCCTGCTGGGTGGCCGCGGCCGGGGTTTTCTTGGGCTTGGCGGCGGCCGCCTTCGGCTTCGGGGCGGACGGGGCCTGCTGGGTGCTGGCGTCGGTGGTCGCGGCGGGCAGATCGCCGTTGCTGACGAAGCCCTGGACGCCATGCGAGCCGAGTGAGCCGGAGTACTCGTGGCTGTTGACCGAGAAGTTGGGCAGCGAGTCGCCGCCGATGGTGGAAAGCACGCCACCCGAGAACGCGGTCACCACCTCGACGTGGTTGTCGAACACGACCCAGTCGCCCGGCAGCGGCTCGTAGCCGTCACCCAGCGCGTGCCAGCGGTGGTGGTTCTGGGCGTCCTGCAGGACCGAGGTGATGTTCAGCGAGTCGGAGTTCGGGTCGACCCGGGCGTCCACCCAGTCGTGCAGCGGCCAGGGATAGGTCGAGCCGCCGGTGACCCAGCTCTGCTTGCCCGCCAGCTGCGCGCCCAGCTGGAGGGTCATGCTCGCGAACGCGGCACAGGACTGGCCATGATCGGTGCCGTCGGCGCTGTCCTGCTGCCAGATCAGCGCCTCCATCTCGGCCGGAGTCTTGCTCTGGGCCAGCCGGGCGTAATAGCTGGCCACCTTGACGATGGCCGACCGGGCCACCGAGTCTTCCGACGCGGCCTGGGCCGTGGGCGGCTGGGCCGCCTGGTCCAGGGCGGTCAGGGTCACCGGCACGCTGGCCGGGGAGGCCAGGTGATCCGCGGACCCGTGGGCGAAGGCGAAGCCGGTGATCGCCCCGCCGGTGCCCAGGCTGACCAGGGCGGTCGCCTGCTGCCACCAGGGCTTACGAGGGGACGGCACAGTTTCACCTTCTTTCACAGGCGATTCCGAGGTCCGGCCGCCACATTCGCGGCGGCGGCCGGACCGGGTTGATCTGGAGCGAGGCTCAGAGCCTGGTGGCGGAGAGGTTCTTCAGGATCAGCTGCACCTGGGCGTCGCCGGGGTTGCCGGCGTTTTCGAACAGGGCCTGGGCCGCCTGGGCCTGCTGGGCCGAGGCGCCGACCGCCCATTTCTTCCAGATGTCGCCGACCAGGGCGGACCGGCCCTGGTCGGTGCTGACCGGCTGGGCACACACGCTCGGGAACCCGGGGCGCGACCGCAGCTGGGCCGAGCCGGTGTAGCGCAGGCAGTTGGCCGGGTAGCTCTCCAGCCCCGGCTGCACCGATGGGCTGCCGTTGGACCCGATGGCCGAGGCGCCACCGACGATGTTGTTGATGGCTCGGGCCGCGACCTGGAGGCTGTCGATCGGGTCCATCGGGTCGTACGGATGGTGCAGGTTCAGCGACCAGGCGACCTCGGCCCCCTGGGTGGGCGAGATCGGCTCCAGGCCCTCCCGGCCGGTCTTGCTGTCGTGGAAGGCGGGATCGTTCTGGCTGGAGAGCAGGGAGAACACCCACAGGATCTGCTGGGTCTGCTTGCCGCAGGCGAGGTTGACCTGGCCCGGCTCCGACATGACGTCCGGGTTCTGGCAGGCGGTGGTGATCTCGGACTTGACCGTGTTCACGCTGGACGGCCAGGAGGCGCCGCTGCTGAGGACGATCGTCACCACCACGATGATCAGGACCAGCAACAGGGCACCGCCGCCGATCAGGTACCGGCGCTGCCGCCAGCGGCTGGGGTGGTAGGTACTGCCCCGGCCCTGGTTGAGCAGCATCTCGGTCCGGTCCGGCGTGACCGGGGCCGCGTCGCCGGGCAGGGTCCCGGTCCCGCCGCTGCCGCGTCCTCCGCCGGACGACCCGATGGTGGTGCGGACGGTCGCGCTCGGGCCCGGCATGGCCCGGAAGGCGGTGGCCGCGGCCGGGTCACCCAGCTCGTTGAGGTCGTCCAAGGTCAGCTGGTGGGTGTCGTAGAGCCGGCCCAGCTCGGGATCGCGGGCCAGGGCGGCCGCGGCGAGCTTACGCTCGAGATCGCGCACCATCTTCATTGCGGCCTCCTCGCCGGCTCGGTGGGGCGGGCGGTCATCGACCGGTGCTCCTGGGCCGGATACACCACACGTATGACCTCACTCATGCAGGTAATTAGAACACATGTGCGATAGATCTTCAATCAGATTGTCGGATCCAAGTGCTAGGGGAACATAAGTTCGACTCCCCTGCATTCCCTTCCGGCAAATCATCCCGAAGCGGACGGCTTCGTCCGCTCGCTGGCGGGGGTGGCCGGAGCCGGTCAGCTAGGATCGGCCTCGGGTGAGCAGACGGGTGCGGCGCGAAGGAGAGAGCGCTCTCATGGAGGCGGCAGCGGGGCCCCCACGCGACGGCCGGGCGGGCCACGGCGCCCGGTCCGGGCGCCGGCCGACCCTGGAACAGGTGGCGCGGGTGGCCGGGGTGTCGCGGGCCACCGTTTCCCGGGTCGTCAACCGGGTCGAGTCGGTGGATGCCGACCTGCGCGCGGTGGTGGAGCGCGCCATCGCCGAGACCGGCTACGTCCCCAACCGGGCGGCTCGGTCCCTGGTCACCGGCCGGACCGGCACCGTCGGCCTGGTGGTGTCGGAGCCCCGGCGAGAGCCCGCGGGCGGCCCCTTGGCCAGCGACGTCTACACGGATCCGTTCTTCGGCCGGATCGTGGCCGGGATGCTGGGCGAGCTGGGGCCGCGGCGGGTCCACCCGATGCTGGTCCACGTCGACTCGGCCGCGGCCCGGGATGACCTGCTGGCCCGGCTCGGGCAGGGCGACATCGACGGCGTGGCCCTGGTCTCGGTCTGGCCGGACGACCCGCTGCCCGAGCTGCTGGCCGCCGGGGGTGCGCCCGCCGTCCTGTTCACCCGGCCGGCCCGGCGGGCCGCGGTGAGCTACGTCGACGTGGCCCACGGCCACGGGGCCCGGCTGGCCGCCGACCAGTTGCGGGCCCGCGGGTGCCAGCGGGTGGTCACGGTGTCCGGTCCGGCTGACCTGCCCGCGGGCCGGGATCGCCGGGCCGGGTTCCGGGACGCCATGGCCCGGCACGGGCAGCCGGACGTGCCCAGCGTCGAGGGCGGCTTCACCCGGGCGGGCGGCCAGCGGGCCATGATCCGCCTGCTGGCCGAGGTGCCCGACCTGGACGGCGTGTTCGCGGCCAACGACCTGATGGCTCAGGGGGCCCTGCTGGCCCTGGCCGGACACCAACGGGCCGTTCCCGGGCAGGTGGCCGTGGTCGGGTTCGACGACAGCAGCGTGGCCCTGGCCTGCCATCCGCCCCTGACCACGGTCCGCCAGCCGGTGGAGGAGATGGCGGCCGAGCTGGCCCGGCTGCTGCTGGCCCGGATCGAAGATCCCGCCCAGCCACCCAGTTCCGTGATCTTCGAACCAGCCTTGGTGCGCCGCGAATCCGCCTGAGCCGGTCCGCCTGCCGCCTGAGCCGCTCGGTCGCCCACCCGAGCCGCTCTGCCGTCAGCAGAGCAAGTGGCGGCACCACCGCCATCTGGTGAAGGCTGGCGGCATGCGTCCCTTCCGTTTCAGCTGCAACGTGCGCGGTCTCCCGTCGCGCGAGGAGTTCATCGCGTACTGCCGGGAGGTGGAACGCCTCGGCTATCACACGCTGTTCACCGCGGACCATCTTGGATCACCGGCGCCGTTCCCGCCGCTGGTGCTGGCCGCGCAGGTCACCGAGCGGCTGCGGGTCGGGACGATGGTGCTGAACGTGCCGTTCTGGAACCCGCATCTGCTGGCCCGGGAGGTCGCCACCGCCGACGTGCTGACCGACGGCCGTTTCGAGCTGGGACTGGGGGCCGGCCACATGAAATGGGAGTTCGACGCGGCCGGACTGCCGTGGCGGCCGCTGCGGGAGCGGGTGACCGAGGTCGAGGCGACCCTGGACGAGCTGGAGCGGGTGTTCGGGGGCGGTGGCTACCCCGAACGCCGCCCGCTGGAGGAACTGACCGGCCACGGGCCCCTGAAGCCGGTGCAGCGGGCCGGGCTGAACCAGACCGGGCCGCCGGTCATCATCGGCGGCACCGGGGACCGCATCCTGGCCCTGGCCGCCCAGCGAGCCGACATCGTGGCCGTCGGCGGGCTCAAGCAGATCCCCGGCCAGCCGCCGGGCACGTTCACCATCCTGACCGGGGCCGAGGCCGACGAGCGCGTCGCCTACATTCGCACCCAGGCCGGCCCGCGGGCCGGCGACCTGGAGCTGCACGTGCTGATCCAGGCTGTGGTGGTGACTCCGGACCGGCGGGCGGCGGCCGCGGAGATGATCAGCGAGGACGGCTTCGAGATGACGGCCGACGAATTGCTCGATTCCCCGTTCATGGTGTTCGGGACGGTGCCCGAGATCGCCGACCAGCTCCGGGAGCGCCGGGACCGCTTCGGCTTCAGCTACCTGACCGTGCACGAGCCGTTCATGGCCGCCCTCGCCCCCGTGATCGACCTCCTGCGCGAGGACTGAGGGGGCCGGGGCGGAGGACTGGGGCGGCCGGGACGTCTAGCTGCGGTCCATCCGGGGGAATGTGACCTCGCGCAGGATCAGGTTGATCGCGGCGGCGACCGGGATGGCGACCAGCGCCCCCACGATGCCGAGGAGCACGCCGCCCAGCAGCACCGAGATCAGGCTGACCACGGCCGGGACCTCCACCGTGCGGCCCATGATCCGCGGCACGATCAGGTAGTCCTCGGCCAGCCGGTAGACCACGTAGAAGATCAGGGTGGCCACCGCGATCGGGAGCGAGACGGTCAGCGCGATAAGCGTGACGATGAACCCGCCGATGGTGGAGCCGATGACCGGGATCAGGTCGAGGATCGCGATCAGCAGGCCCAGCAGCGCCGGGTAGGGGATGCCGAAGATGATCATCCAGATGAACGTGCCGAAACCGGCGATGGCCGAGGTCAGCACGTTGCCGAGCACGTACCCGCCGACCTTGACCGTGATCTGGTCGGTGATCAGGATGACCCGCGGCCGCCGTGAGTGCGGGATGAGCCGGTAGAAGAACAGCTTGATGGTGGGCAGGCCGGCCAGGAAGTAGATGGTCAGCACGATCACGCCCAGGATCTCCGAGAACGTGCTGATGACCAGTTCGCCCGCGCCGAGCACGCCGCCGATGAGCGACGAGCCCTTGCTGCTGAGCAGGCTCGTGAGCTTGCTCTGGATGTGGTACTTGTCGTTGAGCTTGCCCAGCTCGGAATTGTGGTTCTGCAGCTGGTGGATGTAGGTCGGGATCTGGTGGGCCAGGGCCGTGGTCTGCGTGGTCAGCGGCGGGACGGCGGCGGCCAGGAAGCCGCCGATGATGGCGGCCAGGCCGGCCAGCACGGCCAGCACCGCGGCCCAGCGCGGCCAGCCGCGCCGGGTCAGCCAGCTGACCACCGGGTCCAGTCCGACCGCGATGAACAGGGCCAGGCCGACGATGATCAGGACCGAGCGGGCCCGGATGAACAGCTCGACCAGGCCGTAGGTCACGGCCACGCCGAAGGCGCCGGCCATGCCGATCCAGAACGGCGACCGCCGGTTGACCCGGCGGCCGGGCTCGTTCATCGCGCCGGGGGTGTCAGCCAGTTCCTGGGCGGCCTGGACCGCCTCCTGGACCCGGCTCTCGGCCTCGTCGGTGGCGGTACCGGGCTGGTTGGCGTGGTCCGCGGCCTTCTCACCGAGGTCGGCCGCGTCCCGCTCGGCCTCGCGCGGGCTGCGGGGCGGGGTGTCGTCGGTCCGGGCGTCGCCGGCCCGGGCGCTGCCCTCGCCACGGTCGGTGGTGCTCATCGTCCCTCAGCTGCGGCGGCAGCCGGCGGGTCAGCCAACACGGAAATCTCCCCTCGCCGGCCCACCGGCGGGATCGGTGCCATCGCTGGCAGGCATGGTCTCGGCGGCCGGGGCCGCTTCGGCGCCGGATTCGGCCGGGCGGCCGGAATCCTCGGCGTCCGGCTTCCCCTCGGCGGTGGTTCTATCCGCCGATCGGTCGTCGGAATGTCCGGAAGTTCCGTCGTCCGGACCTCCCCGGGACATCATGCCCGACACCGCGTGCCGCATGGCGCGCCACCCGGCCCCACGCGGAACTTTGAGTGACACGTAGGCCAGCGCCCCGGCCGGAATGGGCATCCAGAAGTTGACCAGGCGCCAGCCCAGCACGCCCAGGGTGGCCACGTTCCTGGTCACGCCGAAGCTGACCAGCAGCAGGGGGGTGATCGAGTCGACCACGCCCAGCCCGGCCGGGGTGATCGGGAGCGCGCCGGCCACGTTGGCCACGCCGTAGGCGGCGAACAGCTCGACCGGGTTGACGATGCTGCCGAACGCGGCCACGAAGCACCACAGCGAGGCCGCGTCCAGCAGCCAGTTCAGGGCCGCCCACAGCAGGGCGTCGCGCAGGATCCGCCGGTCATGGGCCAGGGCGGTGAACGTTTCACTGGAGTCGCGGACCGCCTGCCCGAGCCGGTTGCCCAGGCCGCCCGGGAGACGGCGGCCGAGCGCGTCCATGACCCGCGAGGCCCGGTCGGTGCCCCGGATCACCCCTACCACCAGCAGGCCGACGGCCAGCATGACCAGGGCACCAACGATGGCCACGGTCACGTAGATCGGGTGGAACCCGGCCAGCGGAATCGACACCACCAGCGACAGCCACAGCAGCACGTTCAGCACCACGGTCGAGCCGATGCCCTTGGCCGCCATCATCACCCCGGCCTCCACCCCGGAGACGCCCTCGGCGGTGAACAGCTTGTAGCCGATGCCCGCGCTGCCCAGGGTGCCGGCCGGGATGACGTGGGCGACGGCGGCCGCGGCCAGGTCGATGCGGAACAGCGTGAACAGGCTCGGGCGGCCCTCCGGCTGGAGCAGGACCTTGGTCAGCAGGCCGTAGCAGAACAGCGACAGCGCCTCGAGCACGACGCCGCCCGCCATCCAGTAACCGTTGACCCGGTTGAGCAGGTAGAGATCCTTGCGCGCCCCGGTCAGCTCCGGGACCACCAGGTACTCGACGATGAGCACGATGATGAAGATGACCACGCCCCGCCGCAGCGGCTTGACCAGCAGTGGCAGCCAGCCCCTTGAGCCCCGGGCGCGCTTGGGCGGCGTGGCCGGGTTCAGGCCATCCCCATCCGTCGACACATCACACGTCTACCCCAGATAAGGGGCAGAAAGCACGCCGGTTACGTAGTGTTGCCCGCCCGCCCCGGCCATGCTGACCTACTGGACCAGGGTCGCGTAGGCGATGATGTTGCTCAGGTAGTGGCCGGTGGTGGAGTCGAACGTGCCGCCACAGGTGATCAGGCGCAGCTCGGCGTCTGGTTCGGCCCCGTACACGATCGAGGTCGGAAAGGCCGCCTTGGGATACTCCTCCACCCGGGTCACACTGAACTCCGCGATCGTCCCGTCGGCCCGCGAGACGTAGACCTTGTCGCCGGTCTTCAGGTCGCGCAGCCAGTAGAAGACGGCTGGCCCCTGGTGCGAGTCGACGTGGCCGGCGATCACCGAGCCGCCGACCGCTCCCGGGCGCGGGCTCTCGGTGTACCAGCCGGCCTCGTCCACCTGGGCGTTGCTCGGCACCTGCAGACTCCCATTGGAGGCCAGACCCAGCTGGATCAGGGAGGTCTTCACGCCGATGGCCGGAATGGTCAGCTTCACGGGCAGCGCGACCTGCGACTGGCCGTTCAGGTCACCCGGCGGCTGCGCGGTCTGGTTGGGCACCGGGCTGAAGTGGGGGGACGTGGGCGCGGGCACCGTGGACGGCCGCGAGGCCAGGTGCACGGTGGAGGTGTGCCCGTGGGTGGCGATCAGGCCCGCCGTCCCGGCGCCCACGACCAGAATTCCGGCCGTGAGCGCCGCGACGGACCAAAGCCGCTGGCGCGGCAGCTTCACCGGGCGGCCCCGGCGCGGCCGCTACGGGTGCGGCGCAGGCTGGCGAAACCAGCCAGGGCCAGCAGGGCGCCGGCTCCCATGGTCAGCAGCCACGGGGCCGGGCTCACCGGCTTGGGGGCGGTGCCGCCAAAGCCGGTCTGGGCCGCCCCGGCCGGCGCGACCTTACTGCCGGCCGCGTCGGTCAGGTCGTCGACCTTGAGGCCGTTGGACCCGTCCAGGACCACGATCGTGTGGACGGTGTCGGCCGACAGGTCCACCGGAGCCGACGTTTCCGACCCGGACGACGAGAACTTGACCGTCCCGCTCCCGGCCTCGATGGCCTGGTAGTTGGTGGCCGAGGCGAAGGCCAGCTTGTTGGCCAGCACGTCCGAGTCGTAGCTCACGGTCACGTTGTGTTCCTTGAGCGAGGCCTGGATGACCCGGACCAGCGACTTGCCGGCCGGCGCGGTCAGCTGGTCGTCGAACGCCTGCAGGCGCAGGCCGTTGGCCGGCCCGACCCCGGCGATGGTGTAGGACTTGCCGGCGCTGATCGAGAAGCTGTTGGAGAGCACCGGCTTGCTCGACGACGGGGCCCCGGCCGCGCGCATGGCCACGGTGTACTGGCCGGCCTTGACCGCCATGTAGTCGGAGACGTTGCCGTAGGACACGTGGCGCAGGATCGTCGGGTTGGACGTGGTGCCGAAGGCGTACATGTAGACGTCCACGGCGGGCGTGTTCGGCGACAGGTGGGCGCAGCGCACCCAGCCGACCCCGGCCGACGCCGACCCGGTGGTCGACGCGGACGCCGAGGCGGCCGGAGCCACCGCCGTGACCAGCGCAACCAGGCCCCCGAGCAGCGTCATGGCTGCCGAATATCTGAGCAGACGGAACAACGATCTCAACAGTCTCACCTCTCACTTTGAATGAAATGCCCACCCCAGAGGGAAGGAGAATCGACGCCCGGTAGCTAGAACCCACCCGCTACCCGGGTGCCGAGATATACCGCGGTAATTCAGATACGCGTTGGTTCAGGAGTTGCCGCCGGACAGCAGGCCCGGCTGATCGGGCGCACCGAAAGCGATGCGCAGTGCGGGCTGGCCGTTGGCCAGGCGGACGATTTGGGCGTGCGCGGGCAGGTACGGGTTGCGCTGCGTATTGACCTGCTTGAGGTCGGCGTTCAGGGCCGAGGTGCC
This sequence comes from Streptosporangiaceae bacterium, assembly GCA_036497405.1. Classification (GTDB taxonomy): domain Bacteria; phylum Actinomycetota; class Actinomycetes; order Streptosporangiales; family Streptosporangiaceae; genus Bog-532. The sequence continues at coordinate 9,729 of DASXJM010000645.1, forward strand.
GGTCTGGCCGGCCGCGTTCACCACCAGGACCTGGCGGTAGAGCACGGGGGCCCCGGGACCGGTGTCGCCGAACGAGCTGACCTGGACCGGTCGCTGCGACTGCAGCGCGGCCAGCGTGACCAGCACACGGGAATCGACCTGGCCGGCCCGGATCTGGCTGGCGCCCTGGGCCGATACGCGGAAGTTGTTGCTCAGCAGCTGGTCCCCGGCGGCCTTGCGGGCGGCCAGGTCGGCCTGCTCCTTGGCCTCGAACGCGGCCGCCCCGAAGTTGGCCACGGCCCGGATGTCGACCCGGCTGGCGCCGGATCCGAAGCTGGCGATGAGCTCGGGCGCGTACTCGCTGACCAGCCGGCTGCCGAACTGGCTGCGGACGGATGCGGTGGCCGCGACCACGTCGGCGCCGAGCGGGTCGGTCGACGTGGGCTGCATGCTCATCAGCCGCGAGGCGGCCACGCCGTCGCCCTGCAGGGTGGCGCACATGAGCGGGTCGCAGGCGATCAGGTCACTCGACGTCACCTGCCGCGCCATCCAGCGGGCCGCGTGGTCCCGGGCGGTCGCGGCCGCGGACAGGGAGCCGGCGCCGCCGGAGTTTCCGGTACCTCCGCCCGACCCGGTCGCGGACTGGCTGGGACGGTTCGTGCTCAGCGCGCCCGACAACTGCAGCCCGACCAGGGCCAGGATGACCAGCAGCAGCACGAACACCACCAGAGGCCAGCGCACGCCGCCCCAGCGAGAACTGGGGGCGGGCGGCTCGGTGGCGCCGTACACGGCCACGGTCCTGGACCGCGAGTGGCCCCGGCCGAACCGGCGGCTGGCCCACAGGCGCACCGTGGTGGCCAGCACCGTGCCCCAGGACGGCTCCGGGCCGGGCTCTGGCCTCCGGTACACCTCGGGCGCCCGCGGGCTGGCCGGCACCGGGTCCGCGACGTGCGCGGGCTCGATCACCCCGTCCAGAACGGGCTCGGCCGCGGGCGTCGCCTCGGGCCTGCTCTCCGCTGCAGGCTCCGGCTTTGCTTCGGGCTCTGCCTTTGCTTCGGGCTCTGCCTTAGCTTCGGGCTCCGCCTTGGCTTCCGGCTCCGCCTTGGCCTCGGGCGCGGCTTCAGACTGGCCCGCTTCGGGCTCGGCGGGCACGACCGGCTGCGGCCGGGTGGGATGGATCACGGGGTTCGGGCCGGTCGGGTTGGCCTCGACGTGGGCGTCGGTCACGATCGGGTTGGGACCGGTGTCGTGGGTGCCCGCGTCCGGGCGGATGGTGCCGCGGAACGAGCCCTCAGTCTCGGCCTGTCCTGCGTCAGCCAAAGGGTCAGCGGGCGCGTGGGCGTTACTCGTGGTGGCGGAATCGCCCTCTTCCACGAGTATGTTCCCGCGCAGCCCAGGGCCGCGCTTTTCGTCGCGCATGCCTACTTCCCCCACCGCCGCAGGCCAGCCATAACGGCTAGTTTGGGACATCTCAGCACAGAACGTAGTCGAATTTCAACCTGTATGGCCAATTGTGAACGACTGAACACGGATTGTTTACTTTGACGCAGAATCCCTTGCGCGGAAGGCCTTCCCGCCTCCCGGCCGGGCCGGCATTGACGTCAATGTCAATGCTGAGAGAATGACCTCATGCCCGCGACGTTGTGGTCGGTGCGAACCAGCCGGGACCGCCTCGACAGCCGCACCCGGGCCGTGTTGATCGCGTCGGCCCGGCAGGCGTTCTCCGAGCTCGGGTACGCGCGCACCACCGTGGCTGACATCACCGAGCGTGCCGACGTCTCGCGGGCCACCTTCTACGTCTACTTCGGCTCCAAGGACGCCGTGTTCCGGGTGCTGACCGAGCAGCTCAGGGACGAGTTCTTCGAGGCCCAGCGGGCCCGCTCGGCCGACGGGGCCGACCCGGTGGCGGTGGCCACGGTGGCGGTCACCGAGTTCGTCGACGTCTACGCGGCCAACCTGGCCTTCATCACCGTGCTGGAGCACCAGGCGCTGACCGACCCGCACGTGCGGGCCCTGTGGCTGGGGATCCGGGAGCGGCTGCTGAAGCGGAACATCCGCTTTGTCGAGCGCCTGGTCGCCGACGGGGTGGCGCACCCGGTGGCCCCGCCGGACCTGGTGGCGACGGCGGCGTCCGGGATGGCGGTGCGGTTCGCGCCGCTGATCGCGGCCGAGCCCGCCAGCCGGGACCAGATCATGGGCCATCTGATACGCCTGTACCTGCAGACCCTGGGGGTCGACCCGGGGCTGTCAACCGAGCGGACGAAGGAGTCATCGTGACCAGGCCGGCGACAGGTGCCGTGGTGACCGGAGGCGGCGGCGGGATCGGGCGGGCGCTGGCCCGCCGGCTGGCCGCGGGCGGCGCGCGGGTGGTGGTCAACGACATCGACGCCGCTGCCGCCGAAGCGGTGGCGGCCGAGATCGGCGGCCTGGCCGTCCCGGCCGACGTGGCCACCCGTGACGGGGTGACCAGCCTGGTCGCCGCGGCCCGGGGCCATCTGGGCGAGATCGACCTCTACTGCTCGAACGCCGGGATCGCGGCCCCCGGTGACGAGGGCGGGGCGGCCGCGGAGGCGGACTGGCAGCGGTCCTGGGACGTCAACGTCATGGCCCACGTCCGGGCGGCCGAGCAGTTGCTGCCCGGCTGGCTGGCCCGCGGTGACGGCCGCCTGGTGGTGACCGCCTCGGCGGCGGGCCTACTGACCATGCTCGGCACCGCCCCCTACTCGGTGACCAAGCATGCCGCCGAGTCCTACGCGGAGTGGCTGGCCGCCACCTACGGGCACCGGGGCCTCAAGGTCCACTGCCTCTGCCCGCAGGGCGTGCGCACGGCCATGCTGGCCGGGTCCGGTCGGGCCGGCCACGTGGTGCTGCAGGCCTCGGCCATCGAGCCGGAGGTCGTGGCCGAGGCCGTCTGGTCGGCCATGGCCGACGGCCGGTTCCTGGTGCTGCCCCACCCGGAGGTCGCGGACTACTACGCGGCCCGGGCGGGCGACACCGACAAGTGGCTGCGGGGTATGAACCGCCTGCAGCAGCGCATAGAGCAGAGTTGACCAAGAGCTTGCGGAGGCAGCGGTGAGGGCGTGGCAGGTCCATCAGTTCGGCGAGTTGCGTGACGCGCTCACGCTGTCCGACGACGTTCCCGATCCCGAGCCCGGTCCGGGCCAGGTCTTCGTCCGGGTCCTGGCCGCGCCGGCCAACTTCCCCGACGTCCTCATGTGCCAGGGCCTCTACCAGGTCAAGCCCCCGCTGCCGTTCACGCCGGGCGTGGAGCTGTGCGGCGAGGTGGTCGCGCTCGGCCCCGGCGTGACCGGGCTGGAGCCCGGGCAGCGGATGGTGGGCGCGGCCGTCATGCCCGCCGGGTCGTTCGGCGAGGTCGCGCTCATGGACGCCGCCGGGATGTTCCCGGCCCCGAAGGAGTTCGACGACGCCGAGGCGTCGGCGTTCTACATCAGCTACCAGACCGGCTGGTTCGCCCTGCACCGGCGGGCCCACCTGGCCCCCGGCGAGACGCTGCTGGTGCACGCGGCCGCGGGCGGGGTCGGCAGCGCCGCCGTCCAGCTGGGCAAGGCGGCCGGGGCCCGGGTCATCGGCGTGGTCGGCGGCGAGGAGAAGGCGGCCGCGGCCCGCGCCCTCGGGGCCGACGTGGTGATCGACCGCTACACCCAGGACTTCGTGGCCGTGGTCAAGGAGGTCACCGAGGGCCGCGGGGCCGACGTGATCTACGACCCGGTCGGCGGCGACGCCTACGACCGGTCCACCAAGTGCGTGGCCTTCGAGGGCCGCATCCTGATCATCGGGTTCGCGGGCGGCCGGATCCAGACCCCGGCCCTCAGCCACGCGCTGGTCAAGAACTACTCGATCGTCGGCCTGCACTGGGGCCTGTACGGCACCAAGGAGCCGGCCTCGCTGCGCGACTGCCACGAGCAGCTGCTCAAGCTGGCCGCTGACGGCGTGATCAAGCCGCTGGTCAGCGACCGGCTGGGGCTGGCCGACGTGGCCGACGGCCTGGAGCGGCTGGCCGCGGGCAAGACCATCGGCCGGCTGACGTTCCAGCCCTGACTGGCCCGCACTGACCCGAGGAGACGGCCATGACGACCAGCGAGACCGACGTCCCGGGCCTGGACCTGGCCGCCTACGCGGCCTACTTCGAGCACGCCCACCCGGGGTCCATCACCGGGCCGCTGCGGGCCACGGTGCTGCCGGGCGGCAAGTCGAACATCACCTACGACGTGTCCGACGGCGACCACCACTGGGTGGTCCGGCGGCCGCCGCTGGGGCACGTGCTGGCCACCGCGCACGACATGACCCGGGAGTACCGGGTCATCAGCGCGCTGGCCGGGACCAAGGTGCCGGTGCCGGACACCTTGCTGTTGTGCGAAGACCCGGCCGTGACCGGGGCCCCGTTCTACGTCATGTCCAAGGTCCCGGGCACGGCCTACCGGACCGCGCCCCAGCTGGAGGCGGTCGGGGCCGAACGGACCCGGATCATGGCCACCCGGATGATCAACACCCTGGCCGACCTGCACGCCGTCGATCCGGCCGCGGTCGGGCTGGCTGACTTCGGCCACCCGCAAGGCTTCCTCGGCCGCCAGGTCCGGCGCTGGAAGAAGCAGCTCGACGCCTCCCGCAGCCGCGACCTGCCCGGGGCCGACGAACTGCACGCGGCCCTGGAGGCCCAGGTGCCGGCCGAGTCGGACGCGGCCATCGTGCACGGTGACTACCGGCTCGACAACCTGCTGGTCGGGGACGGCGACCAGATCACGGCCGTGCTGGACTGGGAGATGGCCACGCTCGGCGATCCCCTCACCGATGTGGCCACCCTGCTGGCTTACCAGCAGCTGGCCCACCTGGACACCGGCTACGCCGTGGCCGACGCCGCCACCGCGCCCGGGTTCCCGGACGCCGCCGGGATCGCCGAGGCCTACGGCCAGCGCAGCGGCCGGGACCTGTCCCACCTGGACTTCTACCTCGGGCTGGCGTTCTTCAAGATCGCGGTCATCTGCGAGGGCATCTACTACCGCTTCACCCAGGGCCAGACCCTGGGCGAAGGCTTCGGGGACATCGGCGCCGCGCCGGAACCGCTCATCCAGGCCGGCCTCGCCACGATGAAGGAGTACTCCTGATGGAATTCGGCTTCGACGACGTCACCCTCAAGCTGCGGGACAACCTGCAGGCCTTCATGGACGAGAAGGTCACTCCGGCCGGGCCGGTGTTCGAAGAGCAACTGGAGGCCCTCAGCGACCACTGGGCCTGGACCCAGGTGCCGATCCTGGCCGAGCTCAAGGCCGAAGCCCGGGCCCGCGGCCTGTGGAACCTGTTCCTGCCCGGCGAGCACGGGGCCGGCCTGACCAACCTGCAGTACGCGCCGCTGGCCGAGATCATGGGCCGGAGCCTGGGCCTGGCCCCGGCCACCATGAACTGCTCGGCCCCGGACACCGGCAACATGGAAGTGCTGAGCATGTTCGGCACCGCCGAGCAGCGCCAGACCTGGCTGCGGCCCCTGCTGGAGGGGGAGATCCGGTCCTCGTTCGCCATGACCGAGCCCGACGTGGCCTCCTCCGACGCCACCAACATCGCCACCCGCATCGAGCGCGACGGCGACGACTACGTGATCAACGGCCGCAAGTGGTGGATCACCGGTGCCCTGAACCCGGACGCCAAGATCTTCATCGTGATGGGTAAGACCGACCCGGACGCGGCCCGGCACCGGCAGCAGTCGATGATTCTGGTTCCCCGTGAAACATCCGGGCTGACCATCAAGCGCGGCATGCACGTGTTCGGCTACGACGACCGCTCGCACGGCGGCCACGGGGAGCTGGAGTTCCGGGACGTCCGGGTCCCGGCCAGCAACCTGATCGGCGCGGAAGGGGACGGCTTCGCCATCGCCCAGGCCCGGCTGGGCCCGGGCCGGATCCACCACTGCATGCGTTCCATCGGCGTGGCCGAGCTGGCGGTGGAGCTGATGTGCCAGCGGGCTCTGAGCCGGACCGCGTTCGGCAAGCCCCTGTCCGATCAGGGCGTCATCCGGGGCTGGATCGCGGAGGCCCGGGTCCGCATCGAACAGCTGCGGCTGCTGGTGCTGAAGACCGCCTGGCTGATGGACACCGTGGGCAACAAGGGCGCCCACCGCGAGATCCAGGCCATCAAGATCGCCACCCCCGAGACGGTGGAATGGATCCTGGACAAGGCCATCCAGACCCACGGCGCGGGCGGCCTGTCCCAGGACTTTCCCCTGGCGGCGGCGTTCGCGGGCATCCGCACCCTGCGCTTCGCCGACGGCCCCGACGAGGTCCACAAGAACTCGCTGGCCCGGGCCGAGCTCAAGCGGTACGCGCCCCCGGACGCCACCCGCTGACCGGGGCGCCCCGGGCCGGAACGGGGACGCCAATCACGCAGCCTTCAATATCAATATGGAAGGTCATTTTCTGCGTACCCGCCTCCGGTGGGCGACACCGCGGATAGGGGGGCCCAGAGCCCTGTTTGCCGGGAACGTGGCGATCTACAATGCGCTAATACGCTCTAGGCGAGAGCGATAGGGAGGCGCTATGGCTGGTCAGACCAGGTGGGTCGTGGTCGGGGTCGACAACGGCGGCACCGCCAACAACGGCACTGCCCTGGACGCCGAGGGCCGCTTCCTCATCGAACGCCTGGCCGAGATCCCCAGCTTCGTCCGCGAGGGGCCGGACAAGGCGGTGCAGGCCCTGGTCGACTCGGTCGACCACGTGCTGGGCCTGCTCGACCTGCCCCGGTCCGCGGTCCGGGCGGTGGGCCTGGACACGCCCGGGCCGGCCAGCGCCGACGGCGTGCTGTCCTCGCGCGGCGCCACCAACTTCGCCAACCCCGAGTGGTGGGGCTACGACATCCGGGGTGCCCTGGAGGACCGGCTCGGCCTGCCGGTGATCTACAACAACGACGGCAACGCGGCCGCCCTGTACGCCCACCACACCCGCTACGGCGACCAGTCCGACCAGCACAGCTCGGTGTCGGCCATCGTCGGGACCGGGCTGGGCGGGGGCGTGGTCGAGTCGGGCCGGGTCGTCGGCGGGGCGGCCGGGATGGCGGGCGAGCTGGGCCACGTCCCGATCCCCATGCACGGCCTGCTGGAAGACGGCCAGCCACTGCCCCAGTGCAACTGCGGCCAGCCCTGCGACGTGGAGAGCGTGGCCTCGCTGACCGGGATCGAGAAGAACCTGCTGCCGTTCTGGCTCAGCCGCTACGCCGAACACGAGCTGGGCCAGGGCGTGTCCCTGCCCAAGGCGGCCAAGCTGGTGCGCGGCTTCGGGGAGGACTCGGACGAGATGGCCCTGAAGATCTTCGAGCAGCAGGCCATGGCCCTCGGCCGCCTGTTCACCATCGCGGCCAACTTCACCGACCCGGACATCTACTTCGTCGGCGGCGGGGTGGTGGAGGCGGCCCCGCACTTCCGCGACTGGTTCCTGTCCCGGGTCCAGGAGCACACCCTGCTCCGGGTTGAGCAGGCCCAGGTCGCCGAGTTCCTGCTGGTCCCGCACCTGGACATGGCGGGCGCGCGCGGCTCGGCGGTGGCCGCCCGGGACTGGCTCCTACGGGGCTGAGCCCGGCGGCCGCGCCCCCGGCTCACCAGGCGACGGTCATGGCTGCTCCTGAGGTTGCCGGGTGAGGCCGAACAGCTTCTCCGCGTTGCCGTGGGCCACCTTTTCCTGATCTTCCCGAGCGGGCAGGGTCTGCAGGAAGCTGCTGATGGTGGCCGGGTCGAGCTGGTGGAAGGGGTAGTCGCCGGACAGCAGGATGCGGTCGATGCTCACGTGGTCCAGGGCGTGCCGGAGCAGGCGCGGGATCAGCATGCCGCTGCTGGCGATGTGGACGTTGGTGGCGAAGTACCCGGCCACCCGCCGGTCCAGGTGGGTGGCCACCTGGGAGAGGCTGTCCGCCCGGTCCAGGAAGAACAGCAGCGCCTCGCCCCAGTGGCCCAGCACGATCTGCAGGTCCGGGTGGCGGTCGAACGTGCCGGCCAGGATGAGCCGCAGCGCGGCCAGGCCCGCCTCGATGTGCCAGCCCCAGCCGAACGTGGCCAGGGCCAGGTCGACGGTCGGGCCGAAGCCGCGGTAGGACGCCTCCCGGACCGCATTCGGGGGGATCTGGGGGTGGATGAAGACCGGCCGCTTTCCGCGGGCCGCCGCCCCCAGCAGGTCGTCGTAGGCGGGGTCGTCCAGCGGGCGGTCGCCGCTGCGGCCGTAGGCCATGATCCCGACGTGGGCGGGGTCGGTCGCGGTCCGCTCCAGCTCGGCCAGGGCCGCGTCCGGGTCGGACAGCGGCAGGCTCGTCATGGCCCGCAGCCGGTCCGGGTAGCGGCCCGCCGCCGCGCTCATCTGGTCGTTGGCGTCCCGGCTCAGCTCGATGGCCGCGCCGGCCGGCAGGCCGCCGGTCCCGGGCGGGGCCAGGGACAGGATCTGGACGTCGACCCCGGCCGCGTCCATGGCCTCGATCCGGGCCGGGCCGATGTCGGGCAGCCGGGTCGGCACCTCGCCGAAGTCGTTCAGGGCCAGGCTGTCGTCCCGCGTCCCCGGCGGCTGGTCCCGCAGCGCCCGGTCGAGGCCCGCGCTGGTCCAGTGCTCCTCGATGGTGATGATCCGCATCGCACCCCTCTGCCGGTTGGCTCATGGTTTGTTGAGCGAAATCCAGCATGCTCGCTCAACAGCTGTAGAGTCAAATTCATGAGCGAACCGACATCCCGGGCCGCCCGGCGCGCCGCCAGCGCCCAGCGGATCCTCGAGGCGGCGCAGGCCGAGTTCGGTGAGCACGGGCTGGAAGGGACGACCGTGCGAGCCGTCGCCCAGCGGGCCGGGGTCGATCCCTCCCTGGTCATCCAGCACTACGGCACCAAGAGCGACCTGTTCGCGATCGCCGTCCGGCTCCCCGGCGAAAGCACCGGCGACGACGTCACCGGGCACCTGTTCGACGTCCTCGACGTCCGGCTGAGCGAGCCCCCGCCGGAGACCCGGGCCCTGGTGCGGTCGATGCTCACCGCCCCCGAGGCGACCGGGGCCATGCGCGACTTCCTCAACGAGCGGGTGGCCAACCTGGCCCGGGCCAGCGACCGCGACGACGCCGAGTTGCGGGCGGCGCTGACCGTGAGCAGCATTCTCGGCCTCACGGTCGCGCGCCACTTCCTCAAGCTCGACGCGCTCAGCGGCGAGATCCCGGCCGAGCAGGTCGAGACCGTCCTCCGGCCCTGGCTCACCGCCGCCCTCGGCGACGAAGCGGCCGAGGACGTTGGGCCAGAGGTCTAGCTCAGGTCGGGGGGCGGGATGAGGACGACCATGGTCAGCTGGACCGGGTCGGTGCCCTCGTTGGCGTAACGGTGGGGCCGGCCGCCGGGGAAGCGGGCACACTGGCCGGCCGTGATCTGGTGGCGTTCGCCGGCCACGGTCAGGGTCAGGATCCCGGATTCGACCCACACCATCTCGCGGGTGGCCGGGGCGTGGGCGTCGCCGCCGAAGGTCTCGCCCGGGTGCAGGTCCCAGCGCCAGAGTTCGGTGGCCCAGGGCGGGTCGGTGGCCCCGAGGATGGTGCCGGTGCCGCCGGACGACCCGCGCCACAGGACCCGGCCGCTGTCCGGCTCGGAGACCTGCACGGTCGGCTCGCCGGACACGTCAACCAGGCGGGTGACCGGCACGCCGAAGGCGTCGCTGATCCGGGCCAGCGTGGCCAGGTTGGGATTGGAACGCCCCTGCTCCAGCGCGACCAGCACGCCCTTGCTGACCCCGGACCGGGCCGCCAGCTGGTCCAGGGACCAGCCCCGATCGGAGCGCAGGGCCTGCAGCGTGCGGGCCACGGCGATGGTGAGGTCGGGTCGGTCGGGCGGATCGGTCACGTCGACGGCTCCAGGCGGCTGGCGTACTGGCTCGCTGATCGGCTGGCTGGCCGGCTTGCCCCGGTCAGTATAGTGAACCGTGTAGTGCGTTATTCCGACCGGCGGCCTTCATCCCATGCCCCCGGTCCGGCCGCCCCGACAAGGAGACAACCCGTGGGTACGATCCTGGCACTCGCCGCCGCGGTCCTGTACGGCTCGGCCGATTTCCTCGGCGGCGCCGCCGCCCGGCGGGCCCGCCCGGTCGACGTGCTGGCCGTGACCACGGCGGCCGGGGCGGTCGTGGTGGTGGTGTCCGCGCTGGTGTTCAGCCTGACCGGCCTGGCCGGCCACGGCCTGGTCACCGGGGCCGGCGGGAGCGGCCTGGCCTGGGGCGTGGCGGGGGGCGTGGCCGGCGTGGTCGGCCTGCTGCTCTTCTACTTCGGCTTCTCGGTCGCGCCCATGAGCGTGGTCGCCCCGGTGTCGGCGCTGGCCTCGACGCTGCTGCCGCTGGGGGTGGCCATCGCCCAGGGCGAGCGGCCCGGCCCGGCCGTGATCGCGGGCGGCCTGATCTGCCTGGCGGCGGTGGTGCTGGTCAGCATGGAGAGCGGCCAGAACCACCCCGATGGTCCCCGGTCGCTGGCCTACCGGCTGCGCGGGGTCGGTTTCGGCCTGGCCTCGGGCGTGATGTTCGGGCTGTTCTTCCTGTTCTTCCGCAACGCGGGCACCTCGGGGGTGCTCTGGCCGGTGGCGGTGGCCCGGATCGTGGGGGCCGCGCTGGCCGTCGGGGCCTGGCTGCTGACCCGGCGGCCGGGGCGAGTGGGGCGCCTGCTGAACCCGGACCGGCCGGCCGGGGCGCTGCGCGCGGTGCTGCCGCTGGCCCTGGCCTCGGGGACGGGCGACGCGGCCGCCAACGTCTGCTACGTGCTGGCCACCCGGAGCGGGCTGTTCGGTATCGCGGTCGTCATCACCGCGCTGTACCCGGGGATGACGGTCCTGCTGGCCCGGTTCGTGCTCGGCGAGCGGATGCGGCTGATTCAGCGGTTCGGCCTGGTCCTGGCCGGGGTGGGCGTGGTCCTGGTCACGCTGTAATCGAGCGAGCGGGCCCCGGGCGGGCGGCGGCCGCGGCGCCGGGTCCCGGGCAGACTCATGCGATCGGACGACACGTCATCCGATCGCACGAACCCCGGGGAAGGGGGACGACGGCCTGGTTCAGAGGTCGTCGTCGTCGATTTCGGGCTTACCGGGGAAGATCAGGCCGCAGACCTCGAGGTACAGCTGCTCGGGGTACGGCAGGTGGTCGACCACGCGCAGGGCCTGGTCCTGGCCGGCCGACTCCAGGATGAACTCGCCGTAGCCGAGCAGCCGCCCGAGGGTGGAGCGCTGGAAGCTCATGTCCGTGACCTTGACCAGCGGCATCATGGCCACCTTGCGGGTGACCACGCCGGTGGCCAGCAGCATCCGGCGGGAGGTCACGATGAAGTAGTCCTGCGACCACTCGATGACCTTGCCCACCAGGTACAGCAGCAGGATCAGCCAGGCGATCCACACGAAGCCGACCACCCCGGCCTCGTGCCGGGCGATCGTGGTGCTGATGACAGCGGCGATGACCAGGCCGAGCAGCACGATGAGGATGGGCTTGAGCAGGACGGCCGGGTGCTTGCGCACCGTAATTACCTGATGCTCATGCGGCAAAAGGTATTTGTTGACCGCGTTGGGAACGGTGTCGGTTCCCGGCACGAGCCTCATAATGTCGCCTGAACGTCAGTCGTACCGTGGCTCACAGCGAGTTGAAGAAATCAGTGAACCCGCGGGCTACGGCAGAAAGGAAGTTGCCGATATTGCTGACAATATGCGCGGCACCCGCCGGATCCTTGATCACGAAAAAAAGCACGAAAGCGATCGCCGCATAGCCGACGAGTTGCTTCGGTTTCACGTGTGCCTCCCTGGACCCTTGCCCAGTCCACTTTTATCGCCACCATAGCTTAACCTATGGCGCGTCGCCTACCAATGATTACTCAAAGTAACCCTACTGGCCGAACCGTCGGGGCGGCCGGGCGGGTACCCGGCCGGCGGGGCGACCAGGCGGGGGCCGAGCTGACGATGGGGCCCGTAGCTACCGGACTCGCGGGTGAGATTTGAGGGGTTGCCCGGCCGCCGAACACGCCGGCCGGGCCTACCACTTTGCCACCATTGGTCCTGATTCAGTCGAATGCTGGATGGCCGGCGTGGCGGCCCGCCTCCGGCCGCCGGACCGGGGCGGGCCGGTGGGGCGACCGGACCGGGCGGCCGGGCCCGACGGGGGTGGCGGGCGGCCGCTGAGCCCACAGAAATGTGACCGGAAGGTGCGGTATCCGTGGCCGGATCGGCCAGCCACCACCGCCGGGGTTGCCCCCGCCGCGATCAGGCCGGATGCTGCCGGTATACCGAATCGGCAGTTTCGCGGTTTGCGGACCCGCCATCTGGCAGCATTCCCCCTGTGCACAGGATCTTTGCGTGATGACGATGACCGAGAGCGCCACTGATTTCGCCGTCGTCGCCTACCGGGACGACGAACGGTGGGAAGCCGAGGTGCTGCCGGCCGTGCTGACCGAGGACCTCAGCGGCCTCATCCACACGCTGCGGCAGCAGCCGAGCCTGGCCGGCACGATCGGCTTCGTCGGGGTCGGTGACGACTTTTTCGTCGCGGTCCGGCTGATGGGCGCGGAGGTCTCGATCTTCCTGTCTGACGTGACGGCGGCGGCCGACTGGCCGCTGGCCGAGCAGGCGCTGCGCATGCTGGACATCCCGGTGCCGGACGATGAGGACCTGGACCAGGTGCTGCCCGCGGGCGACCTGTCCATCTTCGCCGACATGGGCCTGGAGGAATGGGAACTGTGCGCCATTGCCGGGGACCTCGACCTGTTCCCAGACGAGGCGGTGGCCAGTATCGCCGGGCGGCTCAAGTTCCGCGAGCCGATGGAGCGGGCCCTCGAGGTCGCGCTCGGACCCTGATCCGCGCGGGTTCCAGGTCATGAGCAGTTCCAGGTCATGAGCACCGGGTACGAGGCCCAGTTCGAGCCCGCGATGCGGCAGGCCCTGGCCGTGGCGGCCGCCGCCGGGGCCACCCCCGACCCCGGGACCGCGGACGTCCCGGTCGGGGCGGTGGTGCTGGACGAGGCCGGGGCCGAGCTGAGCCGGGCCGCCAACCGCCGCGAGGCCGACCAGGATCCCACCGCGCACGCCGAGCTGCTGGCCATCCGGGCCGCCGCCCGGGACCGCGGCGAATGGCGCCTGACCGGCTGCACGCTGGTGGTGACGCTGGAACCGTGCCCGATGTGCGCCGGGGCGGTGACCCAGGCCCGCCTGGACCGGCTGGTCTACGGGGCCGACGACGCCAAGGCGGGCGCGGTCGGCTCGCTGTGGGACCTGGTCCGGGACCGCCGACTGGCCCACCGGCCCGAGGTGATCCGGGGCGTGCTGGCCGACGAGTGCGGCGCCTTGCTGCGGGACTTCTTCGCCGGCCGCCGGTGACCAGCCTTACCCGGGTGCGGCGGCCCGCCGGGTCGGGTAAGCTCACCCGCGGTGGAGTCGCGTAGTGGCCGAGCGCGCACGCCTCGAAAGCGTGTGAGGGGGCAACCCCTCCGTGGGTTCAAATCCCACCTCCACCGCCAAGCAGGACTGTCGGGGGCGTCATGGCCTGACCGGCGGCGTGCGCGTGTCCGTCGCGTCCCGCTGGTCGCAGCGCTGGCCAACCCCGCGAGGTGAACACGTGTTTGAACCGCAGGGATCTTCTTTTTTCTGGCCCTGCTGATCGCTTTTGGTGCCCTGCTCCTGTGGCTGGCCAAGGCCAAGCAAATTGTGTTCCGGGTGATAGCGGGCGGCCTGGCGTTTATCCCGGCGATGCTTTTCGGGGTCGCGGCGGTCAACAAGTACTACGACTACTACCAATCCTGGGACGCAATCACCGCCGACTTCACCAACCAG
>DASXJM010000646.1:0-2899 GCA_036497405.1 Streptosporangiaceae bacterium
GGCCAACCGGGACGCCACCGCCCGGGCCGTGCGCGAGGCCGCCGCGGCCGGGGCCACCCTGATCGTGCTGCCCGAGCTGAGCGACTCCGGCTACGTGTTCACCGGCCCCGACGAGGCCCGCGGCCTGGCCACCCCGGCCGACGGCAGCCCCACCCTGGCCCAGTGGCAAGAGCTGGCCACCGCGGCCGGCGTCACGATCGTGGGCGGGTTCTGTGAGCTGGGCCGCCGCGGCCTGCTCTACAACAGCGCCGCGTTGGTCGATGCCTCCGGGACCCGGGCCGTCTACCGCAAGACCCACCTGTGGGACCGGGAGAAACTGATCTTCACCCCGGGGTCGGCCGGCTCGCCCATAGTGGACCTGCCCTTCGGCCGGGTCGCCGTGATGATCTGCTACGACCTGGAGTTCCCGGAGTGGACCCGGCGGGCCGCCCTGGACGGCGCCGACCTGATCGCGGCCCCGGTGAACTGGCCGGCCGCGCCGTACCCGGCCGGGGAGCGGCCCGCCGAGGTGATCAAGGTCCAGGCCGGTGCCGCGGTCAACGGCGTGTACGTGGTGGTCGCCGACCGCTGCGCCCGCGAGCGCGGGGTGGACTGGATCAGCGGCTCGGTCATCGTCGGCCCGGACGGCTACCCGCTGGCAGGGCCGGTGCTGGCCGACCGGGCCGAGGTGCTGGTGGCCGACTGCGACCTGTCCGCCAGCCGGGACAAGCGGATCAACGAGCACAACGACCTGCTCGGCGACCGTCGATCCGACCTGTACTAGGAGGCCCGATGCCGTCCACCCACGAGGTGTTCAATCAGCCGCCCCCGCTGACCGGCTACGACGTGGCCGACGACCCGGCCCTGCTCGACGGCCTGCGTCAGCAGGACGCGGGCTGGTCCCAGGCCGACCTGCACGACCTGGGCCGCCGGGCCGGCTCGGAGCAGGCCCAGGACTGGGGCCGGCTGGCCAACGAGCACCCGCCGGTGCTGCGCAGCCACGACCGGTTCGGCCACCGGATCGACGAGGTGGAGTTCCACCCGGCCTGGCACGAGCTGATGGGGGTCGCGGTCGGCGCGGGCCTGCACGCCGCGCCCTGGGCCGACCCCCGCCCCGGCGCCCACGTGGCCCGGGCGGCCGGGCTGTACGTGTGGGGTACGGCCGACTTCGGCCACTGCTGCCCGATCTCCATGACCTACGCCAGCGTGCCCACCCTGCGGCACGCGCCCGACCTGGCCGCCCGCTACGAGCCGCTGCTGACCAGCCGGGTCTACGACCCCGGGTCCCGGCCCGCCCCGGCCAAGCAGGGCCTGCTGGCCGGCATGTCCATGACCGAGAAGCAGGGCGGCTCCGACGTCCGGGCCAACACCACCCGGGCCATTCCGTCGGCCGACGGCAGCTACCGGCTGACCGGCCACAAGTGGTTCACCTCGGCCCCCATGAACGACCTGTTCCTGGTGCTGGCCCAGGTCCCGGGTGGCCGCGACTCGGAGGCACTGTCCTGCTTCCTGTTGCCCCGGGTGTTGCCGGACGGCACCCGCAACACCATGCGGCTGCAGC
This sequence comes from Streptosporangiaceae bacterium, assembly GCA_036497405.1. Taxonomy (GTDB): domain Bacteria; phylum Actinomycetota; class Actinomycetes; order Streptosporangiales; family Streptosporangiaceae; genus Bog-532. The sequence continues at coordinate 1,541 of DASXJM010000646.1, forward strand.
GGCTCAAGGACAAGCTCGGCAACAAGTCCAACGCCTCGGCCGAGGTCGAATACGACGACGCCCTGGCCTGGCTGGTCGGCGAGGAGGGCCGCGGCGTCCGCACCATCATCGAGATGGTCAACATGACCCGGCTCGACTGCGTGATCGCGGCCGCCTCCCAGTTGCGGCTGGGCACCAGCCAGGCCGCGTTCCACAGCGCGCACCGGCAGGCGTTCGGGGCCGCCCTGGCCGACCAGCCGCTGATGGCCAACGTCGTCGCCGACCTGGCCGTGGAGTCCGAAGCCGCCACCACGGTCATGCTGCGGCTGGCCGGGGCCACCGACCGCGCCGCCCGCGGCGACGAGCAGGAGGCGGCGTTCCGGCGCATCGCGCTGGCCGTGACCAAGTACTGGGTCTGCAAGCGGGTCCCGGTGCACGCGGCCGAAGCCCTGGAGTGCTTCGGCGGCAACGGCTACGTGGAAGAGTCCGGCCTGCCCCGGCTGTACCGGGAGGCGCCGCTGCAGTCGATCTGGGAGGGGTCCGGCAACGTGGCCGCCCTGGACGCGCTGCGGGCCCTGGCCCGCCAGCCGGAGGTCGCCGAAGCCTACTTCGCCGAGGTCAGCCTGGCGGCCGGCGCCGACCCGCGGCTGGACCAGGCCGTCAAGCGGGTGCAGGCCGAACTGGCCGACCCGGCCCAGGCCGAGCTACGGGCCCGGCGGGTGGTGGAACAGCTGGCCCTGGTCCTGCAGGGCGCCCTGCTGGTCCGCGCGGGCGACCCGGCCGTGGCCGACGCCTTCACCGCCTCCCGGCTGGCCGGTGACGGCGGCCGCGCCTTCGGCACCCTGCCGCCCGGCGTGGACACCGCCGCCATCCTCAAGCGGGCCACCCCTACGATCGGTTCATGACCGCCGATACCTCCACCATCCTGGCCACCTCGGGCGGCCTGGTGCCTGCCGCGCGGACCCTGTTCGGCTTCGGCCCGCTGCTGCACCACGCGATCGAGCTGGCCGGGGTCACCGGCCGCGCCCCCCGCGTCTGCTACGTCGGCACGGCCGGCGGCGACCAGGAAGCCTTCGAAGCCCGCTTCGCCGAGGCGGGCCGGGCCGCCGGGGTCACGGTCAACCCGCTGCGGCTGTTCAGCATGCCCAACGTGGACGACCTGACCGGACTGCTGCTGGACCACGACGTCGCCTGGGTCGGCGGTGGCAGCGTGGCCAACCTGCTGGCCCTGTGGCGGCTGCACGGCCTGGACGAGAGCTTCCGCCAGGCCTGGGCGGCCGGGGTGGTGCTGGCCGGCGTCTCGGCCGGCTCGGTCTGCTGGCACGTCGGCGGGACCACCGACTCGTTCGGCCCCGACCTGCGGCCGGTCACCAACGGCCT
>DASXJM010000647.1:0-2236 GCA_036497405.1 Streptosporangiaceae bacterium
AGCACCTCCCGGACGGTGGCGGTGAACACCGAGACCAGGTGCGTGGAAATGTTGATCTTGGTCATGCCGGCTGCGACGGCCCGGCGGATCTCGTCGTCCGGCACCCCGGACGAGCCGTGCAGCACCAGCGGCACCGGCAGCGCCGCGTGCAACGCGCTGATCAGGTCCTTGTCCAGGGTGATGGTGCGCTCGGTCATGGCGTGCGAGGAGCCGACCGCGACCGCCAGCGCGTCCACCCCGGTGGCGCGGACGAAGGCCAGGGCCTGGCCCGGATCGGTACGGGCGCCGGGGGCATGCACACCGTCCTTGCCGCCGACCTCGCCCAGTTCGGCTTCGACGTAGACGTCGCGCTGGTGGCACCAGGCGGCCATGTCCGCGGTCACGGCCACGTTCCGGTCGTAGGGCAGGGCCGAGGCGTCGATCATGACCGAGCTGACCCCGGCCTCGACCCCCTCCCGGATCAGGACCGGGTCGGTGATGTGGTCCAGGTGGACAGCCAACTCGGCCCCGGAGACTTCGGCCACGGCCAGGGTGGCTCGCACCAGCGGCCGCAGGCCGCCGTGGTAGCGGATGCAGTTCTCGCTGATGCCCAGGATCAGCGGCCCGCCGGTCCGCTCGGCCGCCGCGGCCAGGGCCTCGGCCGTCTCCAGGTGCAGCACGTTGAACGCGACCGCCGCGGTCTGCGACCGGATCGCCCGGGCCACAATCTCCGCGGTGGGTACCAGCGCCATCAGCCCGGCCCCTGCATGTCGACCCCAGCCAGACGCCAGGCCAGCAGGGCCGCTCCCAGCAGCCCGGCCTGCTCCCCGAGCGCGGCCGCGACCAGCTCCGGCTGCCGCTGCGGCGGGGTCACCCGGCGGGCCACTCCCCGCCGCAACGGCTCCAGCAAGGCCGGGCCCGCTCCGGACAGGCCGCCGCCGATGATGATCAGCTCCGGCGCGGCCACCCCGGCCGTCACCGCCAGCACAAACGCCAGCGCGTCCACCGCCTCGTCCCACACGGCCCGCGCGTCCGGGTCCCCCGAACCGGAACCGGAACCCAGCCTTCCGGCCACGTCCAGCGCGCCCGCCACCGACCGCCCGCTCCGCTCGCTGTACCGCCGGGCGATAGCCGCCGCCGAGGCCACCGTCTCCAGGCAACCCCGGGCGCCGCACGGGCAGGGCAGCCCGCTGCCCACATCAATGTGCCCGATCTCGCCGGCCCAGCCACCACCCGCGTACGGCCGGCCATCCAGGACGAGCGCGGCCGAGATCCCGGTCCCGATCGGCACGAACGCCACGTCCTGGTGTCCCCGCCCCGCCCCGAAGCGCTGCTCGGCCGCGCCCGCGGCCCGCACGTCGTGGTCGAACGCGACCGGCAGCCCGGTCGCCTCGGTCAGCCGGTCCACGAACGGCACGTCCCGCCAGCCCAGGTTCTCGGCGTAGCGGGCCAGCCCGGCCGCCGTGTCCACCAGCCCGGGCACGATCACCCCGGCCCCGGCCGCTCCGGTCGGTCCGGCCGCCGCACCCAGCTCACCGATCAGCCCGGCCACCCGGTCCAGCACGGCCTTGGCGGTGGCGTCCCCGTCGCCGTCCACCACCGGCGTCGGCACCGTCCGCGCGTCCCGCACCTGCCCGGCTCGGTCCACCAGCCCGGCCTTGATCCCGGTCCCGCCCACGTCGCAGGCGACGACCACCGGCGCCGCTACCGGGGCGGCCACCCCACCCGGCCGGCTCATCGCGCCCCGAGCACCACCGAGCGGGTCAGGTGCCGCGGGGTGTCCGGGTTGAGGCCGCGGTCGCGGGCCCGCTCCAGGGCCAGCCGCTGGACCAGGACCAGGCCGGCCAGGGGATCGCCGCCGTGCTGGACGAAGCGGGCCCCGGTGGCCTCGACGTCCTCGCGCAGCCCGTCCGGGGCCGCGCCGAACATCCAGGTCACCCGGCCCGGCGCCGCGATCGAGATCGGCCCGTGCCGGTACTCCATGGCCGGGTAGGACTCGGTCCAGCTCTGCGAGGCCTCGCGCATCTTGAGCGCGGCCTCGTTGGCCAGGCCGCAGGTCCAGCCCCGGCCCAGGAACGAGAACTGCTCGGCCGCGATCCACTCCGGCTCGACCGGCCGGCCCAGGGCCGCCTCGGCGTCGGCGATGGCCGTGGTCACGTCCTCACCCAGGTGCGCGCGCAGCAGGATCAGCGCGGTGGTGGCGAACCGGGTCTGCACCACCGACTGCTCGTCGGCGAACGGCAGCGCCACCACCTGG
>DASXJM010000648.1:0-10631 GCA_036497405.1 Streptosporangiaceae bacterium
TGGATGTCGAGCAGCACCCGGCCGTACTGCTCGATCTCGGACGCCGCGGCCCGCACCACGTCCGTGAGCGGCACCGGCTCACTCCACTTGCGCACCGGCTCCTCGCCCGCCAGCACCAGCAGGTTCTCGGAGTTACGGCGCATGCGGGTGACCAGGTGGTCCATGGAGAACAGGTCGGACAGCCGGTCGGGGTCGTCCTCGGTCAGCTCCAGGGAGTCGATCATCCGGCTCAGCCGGTCGATGAGCGGCACGCTGCGCCGGGACAGGCTGATGAACATGGCGCTGACGTTGCCGCGCAGCGCCGCCTCGTTGCCGGCCAGCCGGACGGCTTCCTGGTGTACCTGGTCAAAGGCCCGGGCCACCTCGCCGATCTCGTCCGAGGAATCGACGTCGATCGGCTCGACATCGGCCGGGATGCTGTCTCCGCCGGCCTCGTTGATCCGGCGGACGGCCTCCGGCAGCCGGTCTTCCGCCACCTCCAGGGCCCCGTTCCGCAGCCTGCGCAGCGGGCGCACCATCGACCGGCCGATGATGAGCGTGGTGATCAGCGCGATCCCGAGCAGCAGGGCGACCGCCAGGCTGTAGATGACGGCCAGGGCGATCGCGCCATCGTGCAGCGACGTGCCGCGGGACAGCACCGAGCCCGCGAACTGCTGCTCCGCTGAGCGCATGCCGCTGACCACGTACCCCAGCGCGGAGCTGGCGTCGGACACCGTGGGGTCAGTGGCGATGGGCGAGTTGCTCGACGCCAGCGAGATGGCCTGCTGCTCCTGGGCCTGGGCCTGCACGATGTTCGGGCTCGACAGCACGCCGTCGAGCAGCTGCTGCTGGCCGGCCGTGGCCGCCGTGCCGAATTCGCTCAGATTCCCCTGCTGCTGGGCCTGCGCGTCAGTGAGCGCGGCCTGCTGGGACGGCCCGAACTGGCCCAGGCTGACCAGGTCAGGCCGCAGGGCCGAGGTGAGTAGGGCCTGCTGCTGCGACGCCTCCTCTTTCATGCTGGACACCAGGCCGAGCACGCGAACCTCACCGGCCAGGCTCGAGTCGCTGCTGCCCACCGCGATCTGGCTCTCGACGGCCAGCAGGTCGCTGATGGCCGTCGCGTACTCCTTGATCACGATCAGCGGGGGAAGCTCGGTGCCGGTCGCGGTCGCGCGGATGGGCGGCAGGTTCCCGATCACGGTCAGCGCCGACTTCGAGTCCTGCTGAGCCAGCGCCGGGTAGGAGCTCCCGATGCCGCCCGCCTGCGATTTGACCTGGCCCGCCCAGCGGTCGGTGGTCGCGTAGTCCTGGCCCAGAAGCCGGAGTTCCTGCGTCGGCGCGATCGCCGACTTGGCCGAGGCGCCGCGGCCGCCGCCGCCGCTGCCCAGCATGATGAACCGGACCGTGTCCTGCCGTTCGGTCTGCAGGGCCTGGACCAGGCCGGTGACCTTGTCGCTCAGGCCAGCCATGGTCACCACACGCTGGTCGACGACGGCTCTTTGCAGGGACGAGGCGATGAAGATCCCGCCGCCCACCACCGCGGTGATGGTCGGGATGATCACCAGCAGGATCAGGCGCGACCGCACCCGCCAGTTCTTCAGCGCGCGGTAGGGAGCCAGGCGCTGCGCCGGCCCGCCGCCCGGCGGCTGGTTTCCGGGCTGTTTCGGCAGGAGCGCGCTGGGTGCTGTCCTGTCCTGAACGGCGGGACCGTCCGGAGTTACGGGCATGCCGTCCTCGCGTGACCGGCCGACCGCCGCGCGATGGCTACCGCGAGGCCTTCTGGTCCTTGGCGGCGCGTCGCCGGCGCCCCTCATGAGACGGGCAGGTGGCTAGCGGCATACGGGCACCGCAGCGAAACCGACACGGTTTGCTCCTTCTCGCCAGGGCAATTCTGCGCGCACAGCGCATCGATCGGGCCGGAGTCCCACCCTAACGTGCCAAGACAGGGCAAAGGATCGAAAATCGTAACTATTGGGGCGTCCAGATCCGCAAAAGATGCCACCGGGGCCAGAGCAGGCCCGGACCTGCTGCCACGCTGGCGGTCACGGCAGGCACGCCATTGTGTGATCCTCGCTCCTTTACCAGCTCATAAATGCCGAGAGATAACGTTTCGCAATGCCGATACTGGTCAATCTGGGCACACCGGACTGGCCTCGGGCGCTACGGTTGGGCCCGATAACCCCTGGACGCTCCACCTTGGAGGCCCTATGCGGCTAGCTCGCGCCGGTGTCCGCAACTCAGCCTTGCGCATCGTGCTGGCCGTGCTGCCCGTACTGGCCCTGGCGTCGGCCTGCCAGGGCTCGGGCTCCGGCACGTCCGGGGCCACCGGCCCGCTCACGGTGGCGGTCGTCCCCGGGATCGACAACGCCCCGCTCCGAGTGGCCGTTCAGGAGGGCCTGTTCCGCCAGCAGGGCCTGGACGTCACCATCAAGAACTACCCGTCCCTCACCGCCGAGCTGCAGGGCCTGACCAGCGGCCAGGCCCAGATCGCGGCGGGTGACTACACCAGCTTCTTCTACGCGCAGGCGACCGGCCGGACCCCGCTCAAGCTCATCGCCGACGGGCAGGACGCGGCCGCGGACTCGATAGCGATCCTCACCCTGCCCAGTTCGGGTATCACCACGCCGCAGCAACTGTCGGGGCAGCCGGGCGGCGTGGCCACGATGCCCGCCCAGGTGATCCCGTACTCGGCCACGATTCCCTACGACATCGAGACCCTGGCCGCCGAGGAAGTCCTGCAAAACGACGGGGTCAGCCCGAGCAGCGTGACCTGGACCCAGGTGCCGGCCAACCAGATGATCAGCTCGCTCCACAGTGGCAAGGTGAAGGCCATTCTGGCCACCGAGCCCTACATCCTGCAGGCCGAGGAACAGCTCGGGGCGGTGGAAGTGGTGGACGCGAGCGCCGGGGTGACCTCCGGGCTTCCGCTGTCGGGCTACTTCAGCCTCAGCTCCTACGCGCAGTCGCACTCGGCCGAGGTGCGGGCGTTCCAGCAGGTGCTGGGCCAGGCCCAGTCCGACTCCGCCCAGCGAGGCCTGGTGCAGGACGTGCTCCCGCAGCTCACCGGCATGAGCCTGGCCGACGCGGCCCAGGTCACCCTGGGCACCTTCCCGGCCTCCCTGAATGTCGGCCAGGTCCAGCGGGTGGCCACCTTGATGTACGACTCGGCAATGATCCGCAACCCGGTCAGCGTGAGCGCCCTGGCGACCCGCTAAATCCCGCTGTTAACGCCACCGGTTAACGCCATTCGCATTTATTGCCTTTGACCTGGGATTTTATATCCCGACTCGGGAGATATCAGCGGTCGCGACCGCCGAGGCGGCGCAGGGTCGCTGGATCAGTAATCGTGATCCGGCGGGTGCGGGTCTGTATTAAACCGCGCCCGCGCCAGTCGTGCAGGGCCCGGGTGACGGTGGCCCGGGACGTTGAGACCAGGCTGGCCAGTTCATCCTGGGACAGCGGCAGGGCCAGGACCAGGGCCGGTCCCGGGCCGGCGGGCTCGCCGTACTTCTCAGCCAGGTCCAGCAGCAGCTGGGCCAGCCGCTGCGCGCCGTTGGTGGTGTACTGCGCGTACAGGCTGTCGGCGGTCTCGCTGAACCGCCGGGTGATCATCTTCCGGTAGGCGTGCGCGGCCGGGAGGTGCCGGTCCAGGAAGGCCAGGAACTTCTCGTGCCCGACCACCACCGCCTGCACCTCGGTGACCGCGACCATCGACGCGGTGCGGTGCCCGGTCAGCTCACCGGCCAGTTCACCCACCACGTCGCCGGAGCCGCGCAGGGCCTGCACCGACTGCTGGCCGTCGCGGCTATTGGTCATTATCTTGATCAAGCCGCTGATCACCACGTACAGATGGGTCGCGGGATCACCCTGGCGGCAGATGGTCGTCCCCGCCCCGAACTGCGCGATCCGGCCCGCGGCGACCAGCCGCTCCTGGTCAGGCGGGCCCAGCTGCTCCCAGAACCTATGTTGCTCGTTGTTCATCCCTGATCAGATCTACCCCACCCGGCTGCTGGCGATTCGCCCGGATCGGGCGGATCCGCACCAGAGCCTGCCCGGGTGGCCCTGGTGGTCACCGGACCAGCAGCACCACTGACGTCCAGGCCAGGAACACCGCCGCCGTGACCAGCGCCCAGTTGGTCGCGGCCTGGATCCGGTCGGCCCGGAACCGGGCCTGGCTGAGCAGCAGGTGAGCCCGGGCCCAGGTCCAGGCGCGGGGGTCGGTGCCCGGGACCGGGATGCTGGCCCACGGGGCCCGCGGGTCCAGTGGGGCCCCGGAGATCACTCGCTGCTGGGACAGGCTCTGCGCGAGCGGCAGCCCGGCCAGCACGATCAGCATCAGCGTGCGCAGCAGGCACAGGGCCACCAGGGCGAACAGGGCGATGGCGGCCACCGCACCCGGCCCCCGGCCGGTCAGTGGCAGCAGCGCGCTCTCGGTGGCCAGGCCGACCAGCACGGCGGCGGCCACCGACCCGCTGACCACCAGCGCCGGCCGGGTGTCGCGGATCAGGGCGGCCATCTCGGCCAGCAGTTCCTGCGCGGACTCCTGGCCTGCGGCATTCCAGGCATCCGAGGCCCGGCCATCTGGAGCCCGGCCATCTGGAGCCCGGCTGTCCGGGGCCCGGTCGTCTGGGCCCGCGGCCAGGGTCATCCGGGCACGATCAGTGGTCTGCGGCCAGCGCTCGGTCAGCAGAATCGTCATGGTGTAGGCCTCCGTGTCACCGTTGTCTCATTTACCAGGCAACGGGATCCGGGCCGCGGGCGCTGCGCCAGGCGAGACGGGCCGATGTCTCATGTGACGCACTGATGTGGAACCGTAGCCCCCGGGAGCGGCGTCCAATCTGGGATACGGCCATCCGGGGGGACCGGACAGGACCCATGGCCGGGAAATGGAGACCACCCATGATCGCCGCGCGAAAGCGCACGACCCACCGAGAAGCCGCCCTGGTCAGCCTGGCCGCGGTGGCCACCGCCGCCGCGGTCGCGGCCTGCGGCAGCACCCAGGCCCCCGGCACCTCGGGCCAGACCCCGTCCCATTCGGGCTCGCCATCGAGCGGCGCCACCCTGCAGGCCAACGGATCCGGCGTGTGCGGGGCGGTGCCGGAGCTGACCGCGCTCACCGTGCACCGGGTGAACCACCTACCGCAGAACCACGAGAAGTTTGTGTTCCCGGCCACCGACATGGTGACCAGCCCGGCTCAGGTCCGGGCCGTGGCCACCAGTTTGTGCGGCCTGCCCCAGTCGTCCGGATCGGTCGCCTGCCCCATGGACAACGGGGTCACCTACCAGTTCACGTTCACCGAGGGCAGCAAGAAGTTCGCGGCCATCACCGCCGAGGCTTCCGGCTGCGGCATCGTCAAGGGCCTGGGCAAGCCGCGCCGGGACGTCGCGTCCTCCAGTCTGTGGCAGCACCTGGGGCTGGCCATCGGCATTCCGCACCCGAACGAGGACTCCTTCAGCGGCCAGCAGGAAACCCGCTAGCCTCGGGGGCAAAGCGCCCCAGACCCCCTACGCGAGCTTCGCCCGCGTACCCCAGAGGGGCCCCGAGTTCTTTTGGCCGGGGCCTTAGGCCAGGCGGGTGACTTCGACGGTCACTTCCATGGCCACGCTGGGGGCGCCGCTGTAGAGGCCGCGCAGCGGCGACACGTCGGCGTAGTCACGGCCCCGGCCCAGCACCACGTGGCGCTCGGCCACCGGGGCCAGGTTGGTCGGGTCACAGGCCACCCAGTCGCCGGTCCAGTACTCGGCCCAGGCGTGGCTCTGCCCGGCCACGGCCCGGCCCGGTTCGGCGTTGGGATCGGGGTGCAGGTAGCCGGAGACGTACCGGGCCGGCAGGCCCGCCGCCCGGAGCAGGGCCACGCTGATGTGGGCCATGTCCTGGCACACCCCCTGGCCCGCGTCCCAGGCTTCCTGGGCGGTGGTCTGCACCCCGGTCGAGGCGGGCACGTAGGACACCTGGTCGTGCACCCAGGACACCAGCTCGCTGGCCGCCTCGGCCGGGTCGGCGCCCGCGACCCGGCCCGCCACCGCCGCCACCACCTCGGCGTCCATGGTCGTGCGCGGGGTCCCGCTCAGGTACTCCAGCACGTAGCTGCCGGCTGCCGCCGCGCGCAGGTCGGGCCAGGGCAGCGGGGCCGGGAAGGCCGCCGCCGGGCTGGTCTGCACGGTCGCGCTCGCCTGGACCAGCAGTTCCTCGTGCGGCTGCTGAATGTCGAACGAGCTGACCGTGGTGCCCCAGTAGTCGCGGTAGGCCCAGATCGGCACGTTGGAACCCGTCCGGACCGAGGTCGACAGCGCGGTTTGCCGGTTCAGGGTGGGCGGGGTCATCCGGCACTCGTTGTAGGAGGCCCGGGCCGCCCCGCTGTAGGTGACCTTCGTGGTGTGCACGATGCCCACTCGCCAGCTCACGTCAGCCCTCCTGGGCCCAGGCCACCGGGGCCGAGTAGGCGAAGTAGCGCTTGGTGATGGCCTCGCTGGCCTGCCGGCAGGCGGCCTGCAGCGAGGCCACCAGCCCGGGCAAGTCGGTCTCGATCTGGGCCGGGTCGGCGTACTCCAGCTGGGTCCGGAGCCGCCCGATCGGCCGCCGGGCCGGATCCCCGGTGCCGGACCGGTCGGCGTCGCCCGGATCCAGGGCCCGCAGGGCCTCCTCGGCGTCGGTCAGCGCATGCAGCACCGACCGCGGGAACAGCCGGTCCAGCATGAGGAACTCGCCGACACTGGACGGCTCGCTGGCCCAGCCGTGGGTGCGGATGAACGACTCGTGCGCCCCGCAGGCGTGCAGCACGGTGATCCAGCCCAGCTGGTGCCGGGTGCCGCTCATCCGGGCCAGCAGCAGCCGGGAGGTCATGTCGACCCGCTCCAGGCTGCGGCCCAGCACCAGGAACCGCCAGGCGTCGTCGTGGCTCATGGTCGACTCGGACAGGCCGAAGAACAGCGCGGCCCGCTCGCGGACGAACCGGAAGTACACGTGCGGCCCGAGCCGGTCGGCCGACCGGCGCTGGGCGGTCAGGCCCAGGCTGGTCACGTTCAGGCACTCCCACATCTCGCTCGAGACCACGTCGCGGACGCTGCGCACCCCGGCCCGCGCGGCCAGGATCGCGCCCGCGATCGCGCTCGGGTTCTTCGGGTCGTAGGCCAGCTTGGCCAGGGCCATGCTGATATCCATCGGGCTGTCATCCGGGGCGGGCACGCCGAGGATGGCCAGCATGGCCCGGCAGTCGGCGTCCTCGTCGGCGTCGGGGTCCTCCAGCATGTAGTGCACGTACACGTCGAGCATGCGGGCGGTGTCGTCGGCTCGCTCCACATAACGCCCGGTCCAGTACAGCGTCTCGGCGATCCGGCTCAGCAAGGCGTCGCTCACGGCCGCCGCCCCTGCTGCCGCCCCTGCTGTTGCTGCTGTTCCTGGTCGCGCAGGGACGTGTTCTGCCGGTCGGCCAGCAGGCCGGGCGGGGCCGACGAGGCCGGCCCGAACGACGCGGTCTCGGGATGCTCGGCCGCCTGCCCCTCGGTACCCAGGACCCAGGTGTCCTTGGACCCGCCACCCTGGCTGGAGTTCACCACCAGCGCGCCCTCGGGCAGCGCGACCCGGGTCAGGCCGCCCGGCAGCAGCCACACGTCGTGGCCGTCGTTGACCGCGAACGGGCGCAGGTCGATGTGCCGGGGCGCCAGCCGCTCACCGATCAGCACCGGCGAGGTGGACAGGCTCACCGGCCGCTGGGCGATCCAGCCCCGCGGGTCGGCCGCCACCTGAGTGTGCAGCTCGGCCAGGGTCCGCTCGTCGGCGTGCGGGCCGATCACGATGCCCTTGCCGCCCGCCCCGTCCACCGGCTTGAGCACCAGCTGGCCCAGCTCGCCCAGCACCCAGGTCCGCACGTCGGGGTCGTCCAGCCGGTAGGACTGGACGTTGGGCAGCACCGGGTCCTCGTTCAGGTAGTAGCGGATCAGGTCGGGCACGTAGGTGTAGACGAGCTTGTCGTCGGCCACCCCGTTGCCGACCCCGTTGGCGATGGTCACGTTGCCGGCCCGGGCCGCGTTGATCAGCCCGGCGCAGCCGATGACCGAGTCCGGCCGGAACAGCACCGGGTCCAGGAAGTCGTCGTCAACCCGGCGGTAGATCACGTCGACCCGCCGCTGGCCGTGGGTGGTGCGGACGTAGACCCGGTTGCCGGTGCAGAACAGGTCGCGCCCCTCGACCAGCTCAGCCCCCATCAGCCGGGCCAGCAATGCGTGCTCGAAGTAGGCGGCGTTGTTCACCCCCGGGGTCAGCACCACGATCACCGGGTCCTGGGCCCCGGCCGGGGCGGCGGCCCACAGCGCGGCCAGCAGCCGGGCCGGGTACTCGTCCACCGCCTGCACCCGCTGCTCGGCGAACAGGCCGGGGAAGGTCCGGGTCATGGCCAGCCGGTTCTCGATCACGTAGCTGACCCCGGACGGGATGCGGACGTTGTCCTCCAGCACCCGCAGCTGGCCGTGCTCGTCGCGGATCAGGTCGATGCCCGCCACCTGGACCCGGACGCCGTTCGGCGGCACCAGCCCGGCCACCTCGCGGTGGAACCCGGACGAGGTCATCAGCAGCCGCCACGGCATGACCCCGTCGGCGAGCACCTGCCGGTCGCCGTACACGTCGGCCAGGAACGCCTCCAGGGCTCGCACCCGCTGGCGGACCCCCCGGACAATCAGGTCCCACTCGATGGCGTCGATGACCCGCGGCACCAGGTCGAGCGGGAACGGCCGTTCCTCCCCGCCCAGGTCGAAGGTGACGCCGCGGTCGGTGAACACCCGGGCCAGCTGATCGGCCCGGAACCGCAGCTCGGCCGGGTCCATGGGCTGCAGCGCGCTGATCAGCCCGGCGTAGGACGCGCGCGGCTCGCCGGGCCCCGAGAACATCTCGTCCCAGGCCTCCGCGGGCTGGTACCCGTCGAAGATGTCCGCCACATCAACACCCTAACCTGCGGATATTCCAGCCGTATTACGCGAAACGATCACAATATTTCATGAGCGTTTCCGCGGTCCACGGTGGCTGTTTAACCGTGGACCGGCGGGAAGTTACCGATCATGCCGAAGACCACCCGCGACGGCGAGCCCAAGCCGGAGGAACTGCCCGGCACGCTGCGCCGTTCACCCAAGAAGGCCCAGGACACGTTCGCCCAGACCCACGACAGCGCGCTGGACCAGTACGGGGACGAGGAGCGCGCCAACCGGGTCGCCTGGGCCGCGGTCAAGCACATGTTCGAGAAGGTCGGCGACCGCTGGCAGTACAAGGACCACAAGGGCCCGTCCGACCCCCGGTCCAAGAACCCGCGTGCTCGCGAGGGCCGGGGTAAGACGTTCGGCGGCGTCGACTACGAGGGCCACACCAAGCAGGAGCTGTACGACCGGGCGGCCAAGCTCGGCGTCCCGGGCCGGTCCACGATGTCCAAGGCCGAACTGGCCGAGGCCATCGCCCGCAAGCAGGACTGAGCAGCAGGAGGGGGCTCAGCCGGGCCGAGCTGGCAGGACCGGGGCTCAGCCGCAGCCGCAGGCCCCGCCGCAGCAGCCACCGCCACCGCCACCCGTCGGAGCCGCGCCCGGGCCGGACCCGAGGCCGCCGACCGCCACCGTGGACAGCAGCTTGACCGTGTCGTCGTGCCCGGCCGGGCAGGCGGCCGGAGCTGAGGACTCGCTCATCGGGCGGGTCAGTTCGAACGTGTCGCCGCAGGCGCGGCAGCGGTACTCGTAGCGCGGCATGACCTCAGCCTAAGCTATCCGCGGCCGCCGGACGCGGGCCGCGCTGCCCCGTCCGTGGCCGTCCCGTCTCTGACCACCCCGCCGACCTCGTGGCCGTTGGCGTGGTGGCCGTTCTCATTGATGATCGAAGGCTGCGAGCCGGAGTGCCCGTTCACGGCCGTGCTCACCGGGACGGGGGCAGTGCCCGGCTCCTCGTAATAGAACTGCTTGCCGCGCATCAGCGAGACCAGGGCGCCGACGAACGACATGATGGCGGCCGCGGTGAACACGATGACCAGGCCGTGGTGGAACGGCGCCGAGATGACGTTCGGGAAGAACGACTTGCCGGTCAGCACGCTGACCTGGTGCGGGCTCAGCTTGGTCAGCACCCCGGTCGGCGCGAGCAGGTTGTGGATCGGGTTGAAGCCCAGCAGGGCCGCGAACATCGTGCTCACCGGGGGCAGGTGGGCCACCTTGGACGCCACGTCCAGCGGCACCCCCTGGCCGGTCAGGCCCGCGGTCAGCGTCTTCGGCAGCGTCGCGGCCAGGCCCGCCACCATCAGCGAGAAGAAGATGCCGATCGACAGCGACATGCCCGAGTTCTGGAACGTGGACCGCATGCCCGAGGCCGAGCCCCGCTGGTTGGCGGGCACCGCGCTCATGATGGCCGAGGTGTTCGGCGAGGCGAACAGCCCGGACCCGATGCCGTTGAAGAAGATCAGCGTGCCGAAGGCCCAGTACGGGAACACGATCGGCAGCAGCATCAGCCCGATGAAGGCGGCGGTGGCCACCAGCAGGCCCATGGTGGCGAACAGCCGCTGCCCGTACCGGTCGGACAGCCAGCCCGAGATCGGCCCGGCGATCAGGAAGCCCGCGGTCAGCGGCAGCATATAGATGCCGGCCCAGAGCGGGGTGTCCACGTAGTTGTAGCCGTGCAAGGGCAGCCAGAT